>NZ_JBMDJQ010000057.1:0-22120 GCF_057809275.1 Pseudomonas sp. FG36 | reverse complement strand
ACAACAACAACAACAACAACAACAACAACAACAACAACAACAACAACAACAACAACAAGGGGCGAATCAGAAGTCAGAACAACCAACCCCAATTCGCCCCCTGTCAAAACCCTGATATCAATTCAAAGCATCAAGCAAAGCCTGATTCATCTCCGGCGTCCCAATGGTAATCCGCAGGAACTGCGCAATCCGCTCCTGCTTGAAATGCCGAACAATCACCCCCTGCTCACGAAGCCGCGCCGCGATCCCGGCAGCATCCTGCCCGGGATGCCGGGCAAAGATAAAGTTCGCCGCCGAAGGCAGCACTTCGAACCCACGCGCCACCAATTCAGAAACCAGCAAGTCCCGGCTGTCGATAACCTTGCGGCAGGTCTCATCGAAATACTCACGGTCGTCGAACGCCGCCGCCGCCCCGACAATCGCCATGCGATCCAACGGATAGGAGTTGAAACTGTTCTTGATCCGCTCCAGCGCCTCGATCAAATCCGGGTGCCCCACCGCCAGCCCGACTCGCAGCCCTGCAAGCGATCGCGACTTGGACAAGGTCTGGGTCACCAGCAGGTTGTCATAGCGATCAACCAGGCTGATCGCCGTTTCGCCACCGAAATCGATGTAGGCCTCATCGACCACCACCACCGAATCCCGGTTGGCCTGCAGCAGTTGCTCGACCGCCTCAAGCGGCAACAGGCAGCCGGTCGGCGCATTGGGGTTGGGGAAGATGACCCCGGCATTAGGCTTGCTGTAGTCCGAAACCCGGATCTGGAACTGCTCATCCAGCGCCACCTGCTCGAACGCGATACCGTACAAGCCGCAATACACCGGATAGAAGCTGTAGCTGACGTCCGGGAACAGCAGCGGCCCACGATCATGCTGGAACAGGCCGTGGAAAATGTGCGCCAGCACCTCGTCCGAGCCGTTACCGACGAACACCTGGGCCGACGTCACACCGTAGTATTCGGCCACCGCCTGCTTGAGCCGGTCACCATTCGGGTCCGGATACAGCCGCAGGTTATCGTTGAGCTCGCCGCGCATGGCTTCCAGCGCCTTGGGCGACGGGCCATAGGGATTCTCGTTGGTGTTCAGCTTGACCAGTCGCGCCAGCTTCGGCTGCTCGCCCGGCACGTAAGGCACCAGGTCCTTGACAAAGGGACTCCAGAATCGACTCATGCTCAGTTCCCCTTCTCGTTGAGGATGCGGTATTCGGCGCTGCGCGCATGGGCGGTCAGCGATTCGCCTCGAGCCAGCACGGAAGCGGTATGACCCAGCTCGGACGCGCCCTGCTCGGAGCAGAAGATGATCGACGAACGCTTCTGGAAGTCATACACGCCCAGTGGCGAAGAGAAGCGCGCGGTGCCGGAAGTCGGCAGCACGTGGTTGGGGCCTGCACAGTAGTCACCCAGCGCCTCGCTGGTGTGGCGGCCCATGAAGATCGCGCCGGCATGGCGGATCTGCGGCAACCAGGCCTGCGGGTCGGCCACCGACAGCTCCAGGTGCTCGGGGGCAATGCGGTTGGCCACCTCGATGGCCTGCTGCATGTCACGCACCTGGATCAGCGCGCCACGGCCATTGATCGACTTCTCGATGATCTCGGCACGCTCCATGGTCGGCAGCAGCTTGTCGATGCTGGCAGCGACGCGATCGAGGAAAGCGGCGTCCGGGCTGACCAGAATCGCCTGGGCATCCTCGTCGTGCTCAGCCTGGGAGAACAGGTCCATGGCGATCCAGTCCGGGTCGGTCAGGCCGTCGCAGACCACCAGGATCTCCGAAGGGCCGGCGATCATATCGATGCCGACCTGGCCGAACACATGGCGCTTGGCGGTAGCCACATAGATGTTGCCCGGGCCAACGATCTTGTCCACCTGCGGCACGCTCTCGGTACCGTAGGCCAAGGCTGCCACGGCCTGTGCGCCACCGACGGTGAACACACGGTCGACCCCGGCGATGCAAGCCGCGGCAAGTACCAGTTCGTTGACCTCGCCACGCGGGGTCGGCACTACCATCACCACTTCGCTGACGCCCGCGACCTTGGCCGGAATGGCATTCATCAGTACCGACGACGGGTACGACGCCTTGCCACCAGGCACATACAGCCCGGCGCGGTCCAGCGGCGTGACCTTCTGGCCGAGGACAGTGCCGTCAGCCTCGGTGTACTGCCACGAGTCCTGCTTCTGCCGCTCATGGTAGATGCGCACGCGGTTGGCGGCCTTTTCCAGGGCCTCGCGCTGTACCGGGGTAATGCGCGTCAGCGCCAGCTCCAGGCGCTCGCGATCGAGGATCAGGTCGTCGATCGTCTTGGCATCAACACCATCGAAACGCTGGGTGAACTCCACCAGCGCCTGGTCACCGCGCTCACGCACGGCCTTGATGATGTCGAGCACGCGCTGGTTGACCGCGTCATCGGACACACTTTCCCAGCTCAGCAGATGATCCAGATGTCGGGCGAAATCCTGGTCAGCGGCGTTGAGACGGGCAATTGCAGTGGACACGGTCATGGCGAGGGCCTCGTTATTAGCGGATGTTCAGGCGCCCTAAAGCTACCACTCCATCCGCGCGGGCACCTGAGAAAAAAGGCTATGACGCGGATAGACGGGCGCGACAGCGGAGGTCGCGCGCAGAGGTCAGCCGCGGTGTCGCGATTCGACGGCGTTGCGCAGGGTGTCGATCAGGCTCTGGATACGGGCGTGCTGCATCTTCATGGAGGCCTTATTGACCACCAGGCGCGAGCTGATCGTGGCGATCAGGTCCTGGGGCTCGAGGCCGTTGGCGCGCAGGGTATTGCCGGTGTCGACCACGTCGATGATCTTGTCGGCAAGGTTGATCAGTGGCGCCAGCTCCATGGAGCCGTACAGCTTGATGATGTCGACCTGGCGGCCCTGTTCGGCATAGTAGCGCTTGGCTACATTGACGAACTTGGTAGCCACGCGCAGGCGGCCTTTGGGCTCTGGTGCGCCGGTTACGCCAGCGGTCATCAGCTTGCACTGGGCGATTTGCAGGTCCAGGGGTTCGTACAGGCCCTGGCCACCGTATTCCATCAGCACGTCCTTGCCGGCCACACCGAGGTCGGCGGCGCCATGCTCGACATAGGTCGGCACATCAGTGGCACGCACGATGAGCAGGCGCACATCATCCTGCGTGGTGGGGATGATCAGCTTGCGGCTCTTGTCCGGATTCTCGGTCGGCACGATACCGGCCTCGGCCAGCAGTGGCAGGGTATCGTCGAGAATACGGCCTTTGGATAGCGCGATGGTCAACATTGGAACGTCGGTCCTTAAGCGTCTACTGCCGGCCGGGCCCTTGAGCCCGACCGCATACGATTCGGCTGGCGCGTCCCTGCGCCACGATGACTGCTAGCCCGGTACGCGACGGATCTTCGCGCCCAGCATCTGCAGTTTCTCCTCGATGCACTCGTAGCCACGGTCGATGTGGTAGATGCGATCGATCAGGGTGTCGCCTTCGGCGACCAGCGCCGACAGCACCAGGCTGGCGGAAGCACGCAGGTCGGTGGCCATTACCGGCGCACCTTTGAGCGCCTTGACGCCAGTGACGATGGCGGTGTTGCCCTCGACCTGGATCTGCGCGCCCATGCGGTGCATTTCATACACGTGCATGAAGCGGTTTTCGAAGATGGTCTCGATCACCGCGCCAGTGCCTTCGGCGATGGCGTTGAGCGAAATGAACTGCGCCTGCATGTCGGTCGGGAATGCCGGGTACGGAGCGGTACGCAGGTTAACGGCCTTCGGCCGCTTGCCGTGCATGTCCAGTTCGATCCAGTCTTCGCCGGTGGTGATGTCGGCGCCGGCTTCCTTGAGCTTCTCGAGGACAGCTTCGAGGATGGTCGGGTCGGTATCCTTGACCTTGACGCGGCCACCGGTCACGGCAGCGGCGACAAGGTAGGTGCCGGTCTCGATACGGTCGGGCATGACACGGTAGTTGGCCGAGTGCAGGCGCTCGACGCCATCGATGGTGATGGTGTCGGTACCGGCGCCCTGGATCTTCGCACCCATGGCGATCAGGAAGTTGGCCAGGTCGACCACCTCCGGCTCACGGGCGGCGTTCTGCAGCACGCTGCGGCCCTTGGCCAGGGCGGCGGCCATCATGATGTTCTCGGTGCCGGTGACGCTGACGGTGTCGAAGAAGAAGTGCGCGCCACGCAGGCCGCCTTCGGGGGCCTTGGCCTTGATGTAGCCACCTTCGACGTCGATCTTCGCGCCCATGGCCTCGAGGCCGCGGATGTGCAGGTCGACCGGACGCGAACCGATGGCGCAGCCACCCGGCAGGGCCACTTCGGCCTCACCGAAGCGGGCTACCATGGGGCCGAGCACCAGGATCGAGGCGCGCATGGTCTTGACCAGCTCGTAGGGAGCGACCAGGGTCTTGATGGTACGCGGGTCGATCTCCACCGAGAGCTTTTCGTCGATCACAGGCTCGATGCCCATGCGGCCGAACAGCTCGATCATGGTGGTGATGTCGTGCAGGTGCGGCAGGTTGCCGACCGTGACCGGGCCATCGCACAGCAAGGTGGCCGAAAGGATCGGCAGGGCGGAGTTCTTTGCGCCGGAAATGCGGATCTCGCCATCGAGACGCGCGCCACCAGTGATAATCAGTTTGTCCATACGTATCTCGCCGCCAAGTAGGCTCAGGTGCGCTCAGCCCAGGCTGCGCTGCTGAAGAATTTCATGGTTACCGCGTGAATGCTGCCGTTGGCAATCCACGGATTGAGGTGAGCATAGATCGCCTGCTGACGCTTGACCGGGCTCTGGCCGGCCAGCTCGTCGCTGATCACGTTCAACTGGAAGTTGCAGCCTTCGCCTTCAACTTCGACCTGGGTTCCCGGCAATTTCTCTTCCAGAAAGCTTTTAACTTCTACGGCCTGCATGCTCAACCTCGATCGGCGCCCAACGCGCGCGGGTCGGCCATCATACAAAAAAGCCCCTCGCCTGCGAAGCCCATGAAGGGGCGCACTGACCGAGGGGCCTTTCCCGAACGGCAGGGCATCAGCCCGCCAATACCTCATCGAGGTCATAGACCCCGGCAATTTCCTGCATGTTCTCGGGGATACCGCGCAACTCCCAGGTTTTTCCTGCCGCCTGGGCATCACGCATGAACCCCAGCAGCAACGACAGGCCAACGCTGCTCGATTTGACCACCGCAGTGCAATCGAACACCAGGCGCGCCTCGCCACTGGCGGCGATCAACGCCTTGCCCTGTTTGCGCAGGGCCGGGCCGCTGCGGTAATCCAGCACGCCAGCCAGGGCAAGAACGCCCGGCGCGGCCATGCTCACGGCGGCGTCACTCATTTGACTTCCTTATCCGGCGAGCTGTCGGCCGTTTCCTTGGCCTTGGCCACTTCACCGGCCCAACCGTCGATGGTCTTGTCCAGGTTGTTGCCGTTCCGCTGCATGGCATCCTGGAACTGGTCGCGGAACAGCTTGCCGATGTTGATGCCGTTGACGATGACGTTACGCACCTTCCACTCGCCGTCCAGCTTGACCATGGTGTACTGCACCGGATAGACCGCGCCGTTGGTGCCGGTGATCTTCATGCCGACGCTGGTGCGATCGTCACCCTCGGCCTTGGCCGGGTCGACGGTGATGCCCTGGTTGTTGTACTCCAGCAAGGCGTTGCCATAGAACTGCATCAGGCTGCGTTTGAAGTTCTCCTGGAAGCGCTGCATCTGCTCGGGCGAGGCCTTGCGCGAATACTTGACCGTCATGATGCTCTTGGAGATGCCGTCGGCATCGACCACCGGACCAAGGTTGGCGTTGAGCGCGTTGTAGAACGCATTGGGGTCGGCCTTGTACTGCTCCTTGTTGCTCTTCAGGTCGCTGAGCAACTGGGTGGTGGTGCCCTGGATCACATCACGGGCAGACTGCCCCGGCGCCGCCAGGGCCAGCAGGGGTAAGGCCGCCAGCAGGACCAGCAGGCCACGTCGCAGGATCGAAATCATGGAAACTCCTTAATTAGCCGGTTGAGCTTCTTTCGGTTCCTTGCCCACCGAGTTGAGCAGGAACTTGCCGATCAGATCTTCCAGCACCAGCGCCGACTGCGTGTCGTGGATGGTGCTGCCATCCTTGAGAACCACGTCCTCGCCACCCACGCTGATGCCGATGTACTTCTCGCCCAGCAGGCCGGCGGTCAGGATCGAGGCAGTGGAGTCGGTCGGCAGGTTGTCGACATGCTTGTCCAGCTGCAGCGTCACCCGACCGGTATACGAGTCGCGGTCCAGATCGATGGCCGTGACCTTGCCGATGGTCACACCGGCCATGGTCACTTTAGCTCTGACCGTCAAACCGGCGATATTGTCGAAGTACGCATAAACTTTATATGTGTCGCTGCTCGGGCTGGCCGACAGCCCGCTGACACGCAGGGCCAGCAGCAGCAGCGCCAGGATCCCGGCCAGGAGGAACAGGCCGACACCGATTTCCAGGGTGCGGTTTTGCATCAGAAATCTCCAAACATCAAGGCGGTCAGAATAAAGTCCAGACCCAGGACTGCCAACGAGGCATAGACCACGGTCTTGGTGGTGGCACGGCTGATCCCTTCTGAAGTGGGCTCACAGTCGTACCCCTGGAATACGGCGATCCAGGTGACGACGAAGGCGAACACCAGGCTCTTGATCAGCCCGTTGAGCACGTCGTCGCTGAAAGAGACGCTGTTCTGCATGTTGCCCCAGAACGAGCCTTCGTAGACGCCCAGCCAGTCCACGGCGACCCACGAGCCGCCCCAGATGCCCACCACACTGAAGATCAGCGCCAGCAGCGGCAGCGAAATGAAGCCGGCCCACAGGCGTGGCGCCACGATGTACTTGAGCGGGTCGACGCCGATCATTTCCAGGCTCGACAGCTGCTCGGTGGATTTCATGTTGCCGATTTCGGCGGTCAGCGCAGAGCCCGCGCGACCGGCGAACAGCAAGGCAGTGACGACCGGCCCCAGCTCGCGCAGCAGGGTCAGGGCGACCATCTGCCCCACCGCCTGTTCCGAGCCGTACTTGTTGAGAATGCTGTAGCCCTGCAGGGCCAGCACCATGCCGATGAACACGCCGGACACGACGATGATCGCCAGCGACAGCACGCCCACCGAATACAGTTGCTTGACCAGCAGCTGGAAGCCACCGCCGATACCACTGCGCCCGCCCAGCGAATGACCGAGGAACAGGCACGAGCGTCCCAGTACGGCCAGCACATCGATGGCCGAACGGCCGAACAGACGGATACGTTCGAGTAAGGATTTTCTGCGCATCAACGCGTCCCCAGCAGATCGGCGCGGTAGTCAGGCGCAGGGAAGTGGAAGGGTACCGGGCCATCCGGGTCGCCTTTCATGAACTGGCGGATGCGCGGGCTGTCCGAGCCCATCAGTTCGTCCGGCGTGCCCTGCCCCAGCACCTGGCCATCGCCGACCACATAGATGTAGTCGGCAATGCTCGCGGTTTCCGCAAGGTCATGGGACACCACGATGCTGGTGATGCCCAGGGCATCGTTGAGCAGGCGGATCAGGCGCACCAGCACACCCATGGCGATCGGGTCCTGGCCGACGAACGGCTCGTCGTACATGAGGATCTGCGGGTCGAGGGCGATCGCGCGGGCCAGCGCCACACGGCGCTTCATGCCACCGGACAGCTCGTCGGGCATCAGGTCGATGGCGCCGCGCAGGCCCACGGCCTGCAGCTTCATCAGCACGATGTCGCGGATCATCTCGTCCGACAGCTGCGTATGCACCCGCAGCGGGAAGGCCACGTTCTCGAACACATCCAGGTCGGTGAACAGCGCACCGCTCTGGAACAGCACGCCCATCTGCTTGCGCGCATCGAACAGGTCGCCCCGCGACAGCGCGGGCAGGTTCTGCCCATTGACCCAGACTTCGCCGCCGGCCGGGCGCAACTGCGCGCCCATCAGGCGCAGCAAGGTGGTCTTGCCGCACCCCGAAGGCCCCATGATGCCGGTGACCTTGCCGCGGGGAATGCGTATGTCCACGTTGCTGAAAATGCTGCGCGAACCGCGCTTGAAGGTGACGCCCTTCAACTCGACCGCGTAGGCGCTATCCACACTCATCTAGACTCCTTGCTAGTGCAGCCTCGTCATAGTGGACGCCTGCCTTCATCTTGAAGGCACACAGGTCCCCGGCGGGCCGAATAGCGGCGAACTATAGCACCGCTGATAGGCCCGCCCCAAGGCCGTCACCCCACTCGTTCAGGGCACAGACAGGCAGGCGCGGCATCCATATGACATTCGAAGGATGAGCCTTTCACACATTGCGGCTATAATCGCCGCCTTTTCATCAGGCATTGCGTTTCGACATGACCCAATCCAGCGAGCTGATCCAATCCGCCCAGCGCACCCTGCGCCTCGAACTCGAGGCCGTGGAGGCCCTGCTGGCCCGCATCGACGGGGATTTCGTCAAGGCCTGCGAACTGATCCTGGCCAG
The DNA here is from genome assembly GCF_057809275.1 of Pseudomonas sp. FG36. Classification (NCBI taxonomy): domain Bacteria; kingdom Pseudomonadati; phylum Pseudomonadota; class Gammaproteobacteria; order Pseudomonadales; family Pseudomonadaceae; genus Pseudomonas; species Pseudomonas sp. FG36. The sequence goes on along the minus strand of NZ_JBMDJQ010000057.1, from coordinate 13,699 downwards.
CAAGGGACGGGTCGTGGTGGTAGGCATGGGCAAGTCGGGGCACATCGGCAACAAGATCGCCGCCACCCTGGCCAGCACCGGCACCCCGGCGTTCTTCGTGCACCCGGCCGAGGCCAGCCATGGCGACATGGGCATGATCACCCGTGACGATGTCATTCTTGCCCTGTCCAACTCCGGCAGCACCGCCGAGATCGTCACCCTGCTGCCTTTGATCAAGCGCCTGGGCATCCAGATGATCAGCCTCACCGGCAAACCGGACTCGCCCCTGGCCCAGGCCGCCGAGGTCAACCTCGACGCCAGCGTCGCCCAGGAAGCCTGCCCGCTCAACCTGGCACCGACCTCTTCCACCACCGCGGCGCTGGCGCTGGGCGACGCCCTGGCCATTGCCCTGCTGGAGGCTCGCGGTTTCACCGCCGAAGACTTCGCCTTCTCCCACCCGGGCGGCGCGCTGGGCCGTCGCCTGCTGCTGAAGGTAGAGAACGTCATGCATGCCGGCGAAGAGCTGCCCGTGGTAAAGAGCGGCACCCTGCTCAAGGACGCCCTGCTTGAAATGTCTCGCAAAGGTTTGGGCATGACCGTGGTGCTGGGTAACGACGGCAAGCTGGCCGGAGTCTTCACCGACGGTGACCTGCGCCGCAGCCTGGACCGCAACATCGACGTGCACAAGACGCTCATCGACGAAGTCATGACCGTGCACGGCAAGACCGCCCGCGCCGAGATGCTCGCCGCCGAGGCACTGAAAATCATGGAAGACCACAAGATCAGCGCGCTGGTGGTTGTCGACCAGGACGACCGCCCGACTGGCGCCCTGAACATGCACGACCTGCTGCGCGCCGGAGTGATGTAAATGAACCAGGACCTGATGCAACGCGCCCAAGCCATCAAGCTGGCGGTGTTCGACGTCGACGGCGTGCTCACCGATGGCCGTCTGTACTTCCTCGAGGACGGCAGCGAGTTCAAGACCTTCAACACCCTCGACGGCCACGGCATCAAGATGCTCATGGCCTCGGGCGTGACCACCGCGATCATCAGCGGGCGCAAGACCCCCGTGGTCGAGCGCCGGGCGAAGAACCTCGGTATCCCGCACCTGTTCCAGGGCCGCGAGGACAAACTGGTGGTGCTGGACGGCCTGCTCGCCGAACTCAATCTAAGCTATGAACAGGTCGCCTACCTCGGCGACGATCTGCCCGACCTGCCGGTGATCCGCCGCGTCGGCCTGGGCATGGCGGTGCAGAATGCCGCGGCCTTCGTTCGCCAGCACGCCCACGGCGTTACCCAGGCCCGCGGCGGCGAAGGCGCCGCCCGCGAGTTCTGTGAACTGATCATGCAGGCCCAGGGCACCCTGGACGCTGCCAACGCCCATTACCTGTAAGGCTGCCCATGCTCAGCAAGAAGATCAGAAATGTCGCGCTGCTAGGCGGGATTGCCGCCGTGCTGGTTGCTGTTGGCTATTGGAACATCAGCCCGGAAAGCTTCCTCGAACAGCCCCAGGCCCAGGTCGACCAGAGCGCCATCGACTACTACGCGATCAACGCCCACAGCCTGCAGTTCCTGCCCGACGGCAAGCTGCAGTACGAGATGACCGCCGCCAAGGTCGAGCACCTCAAGGCCAGCGAGGTCACCCTGGTGACCACCCCCGACCTGCACATGTACCGTGGCACCGAGTACCCCTGGCATGTGCAGAGCAAGCGCGCCGAGGTCAACCCGGACGGCACCGAGGTGGAGCTGATCGACGAAGTGCGCGTGGCGCGCACCGACGAGAAGCAACGCGAAACCATCATCACCAGCACACGCATGACCGTGTTCCCGCAGAAGCAATATGCGCAGACCGAGCAAGCCGTTAGAATCGACGGCGCCGGTGGCACGACTACGGGCAAAGGAATGAAAGCGTATTTGAAAGAAGGCAGGATGGACCTGCTCTCTAACGTAAGAGGACAGTATGAGGCTCGTTAAAACCATCCCCCTTCTGCTCAGCCTGGGCGTAGCACTGGGAAGCGCGAGCGCCTTCGCCCTGCCGAACGACCGTGACCAGCCGATCCGCATCCAGGCGGACAACGCCCACCTGGACGACAAGCAGGGCGTCGCCACCTACACGGGCGACGTGATCATCACTCAGGGTTCGATGATGATCAAAGGCAACACCGTGACCATGACCCGCGCCGCCAACGGCGATATCGACGTGGTCACCTCGGTGGGCAACCTGGCCTACTTCGAGCAGCAGCAGAGCGCCGCCAAGCCCGACAAGATGAAAGGCTGGGCCGTGACCATCCAGTACCAGGCGCAGAAAGACGTGGTGATCCTCACCGACCGCGCCAAGGTCGAGAACGAAGGCAACACCACCGAAGGCGAGAAAATCGTCTACAACACCAAGACCCAGGTGGCTACCGCCGGGCGCGGTGGCAATGTGACTGCACCGCGTCAGCGTATCGACATGGTCATTCAACCGAAGAAAAAGGCCGAGTAAATGGCAACCCTCAAAGCCCAGCACCTGGCCAAGAGCTACAAGGGCAGGCAAGTCGTGCGCGACGTCAGCCTGTCCATCGACAGCGGCCAGATCGTCGGCCTGCTCGGCCCCAACGGCGCCGGCAAGACCACCTGTTTCTACATGATCGTCGGCCTGGTCCAGGCCGACCAGGGCCGTGTGCTGATCGACAGCCTCGACGTCAGCCACCAGCCGATGCACGGGCGCGCCCAGGCCGGTATCGGCTACCTGCCGCAGGAAGCCTCGATCTTCCGCAAGCTGTCGGTGGCCGACAACATCATGGCCATTCTCGAGACCCGCAAAGACCTCGACCGCGAAGGCCGACGCAAGGAGCTGGAAAGCCTGCTGCAGGAATTCCACATCAGCCACATCCGCGACAACCTGGGCATGAGCCTGTCCGGTGGTGAGCGTCGCCGGGTCGAGATCGCCCGCGCCCTGGCCACCGCACCCAAGTTCATCCTGCTGGACGAACCGTTCGCCGGTGTCGACCCGATTTCCGTCGGCGACATCAAGCAGATCATCCACCACCTCAAGAACAAGGGCATCGGCGTACTGATCACCGACCACAACGTTCGCGAGACCCTGGACATCTGCGAGACGGCCTACATCGTCAACGATGGCCAACTGATCGCCGAAGGCGATGCCGAGACCATCCTGGCCAACCAGCTGGTCAAGGAAGTTTACCTGGGGCACGAGTTCCGACTCTGACCGCAGGCCTGCCCGGAGCACTGGCGAATGCGCCTGATCGGGGCTTAAGTTGTTACAGTGCTCTAGGCAAACGCTGCAATTTCAGGCATATAACTTGCTTAAAGTCGGCGCCCAAGCGCCCTACGTGTAGTGGATGGCGCATGCGCGCCGGCAACAAGGTATTAAGCCCCAGCCATGAAACCATCGCTCGTCCTAAAAATGGGCCAGCAACTGACGATGACACCTCAGTTGCAACAGGCCATCCGCCTGCTTCAGCTCTCCACCCTGGACCTCCAGCAGGAAATCCAGGAAGCGCTGGAGTCCAACCCGATGCTCGAACGTCAGGAAGACGGCGAGGACTTCGACAACAGCGACCCGATGGCGGACAACGCCGAGAACAAGCCGGTCGCCGAAGCCCAGGACAACAGTTTCCAGGAAACCTCCAGCAGCACCACGGACAACCTCGAGGACGGCGAGTGGGCCGAGCGGATCCCCAACGAATTGCCGGTCGACACCGCCTGGGAAGACATCTACCAGACCAGCGCCAGCAGCCTGCCCAGCAACGATGACGACGAATGGGACTTCACCACTCGCACATCGGTGGGCGAGAGCCTGCAAAGCCACCTGCTGTGGCAGCTCAACCTGGCGCCGATGTCCGACACCGACCGCCTGATCGCCGTCACCCTGATCGACAGCATCAACGCCCAGGGCTACCTGGAAGACACCCTTGAAGAAATCTGCGCCGGCTTCGACCCCGAGCTGGATATCGAACTGGACGAGGTCGAGGCGGTACTGCACCGCATCCAGCAGTTCGAGCCTGCCGGCATTGGCGCCCGCACCCTCGGCGAATGCCTGCTGCTGCAACTGCGCCAGCTACCGGCCTCGACACCCTGGATGAGCGAGGCACAGCGCCTGGTCACCGACTTCATCGACCTGCTCGGCAGCCGTGACTACAGCCAGCTGATGCGCCGCATGAAGCTCAAGGAAGACGAGCTGCGCCAGATCATCGAACTGGTGCAGAGCCTAAACCCGCGCCCAGGCTCGCAGATCGAGTCCAGTGAACCCGAGTACGTCGTGCCCGACGTCATCGTGCGCAAGGACAGCGAGCGCTGGCTGGTCGAGCTCAACCAGGAGGCAGTGCCGAAGCTGCGCGTCAATCCGCAGTACGCCGGCTTCGTCCGTCGTGCCGACACCAGCGCCGACAACACCTTCATGCGCAACCAGTTGCAGGAAGCGCGCTGGTTCATCAAGAGCCTGCAGAGCCGCAACGAGACGCTGATGAAGGTGGCGACGCAGATCGTCGAACACCAGCGTGGCTTCCTCGACCATGGCGACGAGGCCATGAAGCCGCTGGTCCTGCATGACATCGCCGAGGCGGTGGGCATGCACGAATCGACCATTTCCCGGGTGACCACGCAGAAATACATGCACACCCCGCGCGGCATCTACGAACTGAAATACTTTTTCTCGAGCCACGTGAGCACCGCCGAGGGCGGCGAATGCTCGTCCACGGCAATCCGCGCGATCATCAAGAAACTGGTGGCTGCGGAAAATCAGAAAAAGCCATTGAGTGACAGCAAGATCGCTGGTTTACTGGAGGCACAAGGCATCCAGGTAGCCCGTCGCACCGTCGCCAAGTATCGCGAGTCGTTGGGGATCGCCCCCTCGAGCGAGCGCAAGCGGCTGATGTAGCCCCCGGATGTGCCACAGCGTTTCAGTGGCAGGTGCAACACCTGCCTCTTTATGCACGGGCAACAAAGGAGAAGCTGTATGCAAGTCAACATCAGTGGACAGCATGTAGAAGTCACCCAACCACTGCGCGATTACGTGCTCGAGAAGCTCGCCCGGGTGGAGGGTCATTTCGACAAGATCACCAACGTGACGGTGATCATGAAAGTCGAGAAGCTTCAGCAGAAGATCGAAGCCACGCTCCAGATTCCCGGCGGTGAGGTGGTTGCAAACGCCGAACACCAAGACATGTATGCAGCCATCGATGCCCTGGCCGACAAGCTCGACCGCCAACTGAAAAAACACAAGGAAAAACAGCAAAGCCTGCTGCAAGGCGCAGCCGCCCGCTGATCCCCCTCATCCATGATCCGACTTGAAACCATCCTGACCCCCGGCCGTTCCCTCGTGAACGTGCCGGGCGGCAGTAAGAAGCGCGCCCTGGAAAAGGTCGCCAACCTGATCGCCGAGCAAGTACCCGAGCTGGAGATGCAAGACGTCTTCGACAGCCTGTGGGCTCGCGAAAAACTGGGTTCCACCGGTTTTGGCAATGGCATCGCCATTCCCCACTGCCGCCTGGCAGGTTGCAGCGCGCCTGTCAGCGCCCTGCTGCACCTGGACGCCCCCATCGATTACGATGCCATCGATGGCGCGCCGGTCGACCTGCTGTTTGTCCTGCTGGTCCCGGAGGCCGCCACCGACGCCCACCTTGAACTGCTGCGCCAGATCGCCAGCATGCTCGATCGCAAGGAGGTTCGCGATCGCCTGCGTGCCGCCGACAGCAGCGAGACCCTCTACCAGGTCGTCCTGGACGTACAGAACGAGCACTGAACATGCGCCTGATCATCGTCAGCGGTCGCTCCGGCTCCGGTAAGAGCACCGCCCTCGACGTGCTGGAAGACAACGGCTACTACTGCATCGACAACCTGCCCGCCGGGCTGTTGCCGCAGCTGGCTGAAAACGCCTTGATCAATACCGAGCTGCTGCAGCCCAAGGTTGCGGTCTCGATCGATGCACGCAACCTGCCCAGCCATCTGTCACGCTTCCCGCAGTTGCTGGAGGAGGCACGTTCCCGGCATATCCAGTGCGACGTGCTGTATCTGGATGCCGACGAAGACACGCTGCTCAAGCGGTTCTCGGAAACCCGCCGCCGCCACCCGCTGACCAACGACAGCCGTTCGCTGGCCGAGGCAATCCGGGTGGAGAGCGAGCTGCTGGGGCCGATTGCCGACCTTGCCGACCTGAAGATCGACACCACCAACCTGAACCTGTACCAGTTGCGTGACTCGATCAAGCTGCGCCTGCTCAACCAGCCCGAGCCCGGCACTGCGTTTCTTGTCGAGTCATTCGGTTTCAAGCGTGGCATGCCGGTGGACGCCGACCTGGTGTTCGACGTGCGCTGCCTGCCCAATCCGTACTGGAAGCCGGAACTTCGCGAACATTCCGGCCTCGAACAGCCGGTAATCGGCTACCTGGCCGCGCAGCCGGACGTCGAGGAGATGTTCCAGGACATTTCCAGCTACCTGCTCAAATGGCTGCCGCGCTTCGCCGCCAGCAACCGTGCCTATGTCACCATCGCCATCGGCTGTACCGGCGGCCACCACCGCTCGGTGTACATTACTGAACGGCTTGGCCAACTGCTCCAGCAATCCCTGAAAAACGTCCAGGTCCGCCACCGCGACCTCTAGCCACAGGATCCGCCCCACGATGCCCGCCCGCGAAATTACCATCATCAACAAGCTGGGCCTGCATGCGCGGGCGGCCGCCAAGTTCGTCGGCGTGGCCGGGCGTTTCCCCTGCCAGGTACGGGTCGGGCGCGCACCGGACAAGCTGGTGGACGGCAAGAGCATCATGGCGGTGATGATGCTCGCCGCCGGCAAGGGCACTCAGGTGCACCTGCTCACCGAGGGTGAGCAGGACGGTGAAGCCATGGATGCACTGGTCGGCTTGATCAACAACTTCTTCGACGAAGGCGAGTAACGCTTTCCCCTTCCGCAACATCCTCTCCCAATTGTCAGGATGCAGATTCACCACATTGCGTTTATACCCATATAGGTATAGATTCGACAGGTGAATTCATGGAGCAAGACAGGCAACCCAAACCACTGTACTGGGTCGGAAGCAGCAAAAAGGACCTGCAGTGCCTACCCGAGGGCGTCCAGCAAACCGTCGGCTTCGCTCTGCATCTGGCTCAAACAGGAGGCAGGCACCTACAGTCGAAAGTCCTCCGAGGTTTTTCAGGCGCTGGCGTTCTTGAGGTCGTGGAAGACCATGAAGGCAACACCTATCGTGCGGTCTACACCGTACGTCTCGGCGTTGCGGTGTATGTCTTGCACTGCTTCCAGAAGAAGTCCACGGCGGGCATCAAGACGCCCCAAACAGACATCGCACTGGTGCGCAATCGATTGAAGCTTGCACAGGCCCACTCAGAAGGAATCCAGACATGAGCGAAATCGAACAAGGCAGCGGCAATGTCTACGCGGACCTCAACTACCCTGATGCGGACGAGATGCTGGTCAAGGCACGCCTGGCGAGCAAGATCTGCAGCATCATCAAGGCCCGTCATCTGACCCAGATGCAAGCCGCACAGATCCTTGGCCTGCCCCAACCTAAAGTCTCGGAAATGATTCGCGGCAAATTCCGTGGTATCAGCGAAAGCAAGATGATCGATTGTCTTGCACGCCTTGGCCGTGACGTGCAGATCGTAGTCAAGGCCGCGCCGCGGTCACGACCTCAAGGACGGGTTGAAGTCATTTTCGCCTGAACAGCACTCAAAGCCGGCAAACGAGAAACTCGGCTCATCCTGCGCTTTTCACGACATCGCCGTGTCCATCACCATCATCAGACAGAACCCGACACACAACCCCAGGCTCGCCAGGCGGTGATGGCCGTTGCTGCGTGACTCCGGAATGATCTCCTGGGTCACCACCAGCAGCATCGCCCCCGCCGCACAGGCCAGGCCCAGCGGCAGCAACAGTTCGGCAATGTTCACCAGCCAGGCACAGATCACCGCGGCCAGCGGCTCGACCAGCCCCGATGCCGCACCGATCAGGAACGCCTTGAAACGCGGCATGCCCGCCCCTGCCAGCACCAGCGCGATCACCAAGCCCTCCGGCACATCCTGCAGCGCAATGCCCATGGCCAGGCTATCGGCATCAGCCATCCCGCCACCGGCGGAAACCCCGATGGCCATGCCCTCGGGGATGTTGTGGGCAATGATGGCAATGACGAACAGCCAGATCCGCGCAGCGATTACCGGTTGCTGCTCACTGCCGACCAGAGCCTCCGGCGAAGCGCCGGAGACCTTGAGGTCGACCAGGAACAGGCACAACGCGCCGAACAACAGGCCGCTGCTGATCACACCACCGGCGCCCCATGGGCTGAAGCCGATGGCCTGGGCCGCATCCAGCCCGGGAATGATCAGCGAGAACGCGGTGGCCGCCAACATCACCCCGGCCCCAAAACCGAGCAAGGTGTCGGCCACGGCCACTGGCATGTTGCGGATTACCAGCACCGGCACTGCGCCCAAGGCCGTCCCCAATGCGCACAGTGCGCCGCCCTCCAGGGCTCGCAACATGCGCGGTTCCAGGTCCAACCAGGCGATGCCACGCGACACCAGCAATGCGGTGCCGACCAGCAACAGCACGGTCCCAAGCGCCAGGCGGAACAGGCGCACACTGCTGACAGACATCACCTCGGAGCGCATACCGGTCAGACTCACTTCAGGGCTTCAAGGTAGCGGCGTTCCACTTCGGTCCAGTCGACCACGTTGTAGAAGGCGCCAATGTACTCAGGACGGCGGTTCTGGTACTTCAGGTAATAGGCGTGCTCCCAGACATCCAAGCCGAGGATCGGCGTGTTGCCGTGCATCAGCGGGCTGTCCTGGTTACCGCTGCTCTCCACCACCAGCGTTTTCTGCGGGGTCACGCTGAGCCAGGCCCAGCCACTGCCGAACCGGGTCAGCGCGGCCTTGGTGAAGGCCTCCTTGAACGCCTCGAAACCACCAAGCTGCTGGTCAATGGCCTTGACTACCTGACCCTCGGGTTGGCCACCGCCCTTGGGCGACATGACAGTCCAGAACAACGTGTGGTTGGCATGGCCACCGCCCTGGTTGACCACCGCCCCTTGCAGTTTCTCGGGCAGTTGCTTGACCGCGCCCACCAGTCGCTCTACCGGCCATTCGGCCCATTCGGTGCCCTCGATGGCGGCGTTGAGATTGTTGATGTAGGTCTGATGGTGCTTGCTGTGGTGGATCTCCATGGTCTGGGTGTCGATGTGCGGTTCCAGCGCATCGTAGGCGTAAGGCAACGCAGGCAAGGTATGTGGCATATCAATGGATTCCGTAGGCAGGTTTGCGATCCGTGATGTCCGCGTGCGCGACCAGCTCGCTGGCTGCGGGCGCCTGGCGGTTCAGCAGGCGCTCGGTACGCGGGTATTGGCCGTACTCGGCGATGAAACTCAGCAGTTCGGTGTAGGTGCGCCCGCTGTGGCGCAAGGCCGCGTCGCGCAGGGCCTGGGGCAGGCGCGGATCCTGGCTGGCCTGAAGCAGCCTCTGGTGCGCCGCGCACAGGTAGTCGGCACTTTCGTGCGGCTGGTTCAGGCGCAGGTGCAGGTCGGCCAGGTTGTGGTGGGCGATGACCAGTGCGGCCACCGCCTCGTCGACGTCATGCCAGCGCTCGAACAGCACCTGGGCCAAGGCCAGTGCTTGCAGGTAGTGCTCCCGGGCGTCGACCAGCTCGCCCTGCTCGAACAGGCGGTTTGCATCTTGGGTGGTGCGTTTCCAATGCTGCATGACGTGCCTCCTGGGCGGCCCGGGTTCAGATGCCGCCAGCGGTAAGTTTTTCCGGGTCCAGCAACGCTTCGAGCTGATCACGCGACAGGTCGGTGTGCTCCAGCGCCACATCGATGATCGGACGCCCTTGCTTGTAGGCGGTCTTGGCGATCTCGGCGGCCTTCAGGTAGCCGATGATCGGGTTCAGCGCGGTGACCAGGATCGGGTTGCGCGACAGCGCCTCCTTGAGCTTGGCCTCGTTGACCTTGAAGCTGGCAATCGCCTTGTCGGCCAGCAAACGGCTGACGTTGGCCATCAGTTCGATGCTCTCCAGCAGGTTGCGGGCGATTACCGGCAACATCACGTTGAGCTCGAAGTTGCCCGACTGGCCGGCCACGGCGATGGTCGCGTCGTTGCCGATCACCTGGGCGGCGACCATCGCGGTGGCCTCCGGGATCACCGGGTTGACCTTGCCCGGCATGATCGAAGAGCCTGGTTGCAGGCCCTGCAGCTCGATTTCACCAAGGCCGGCGAGCGGGCCGGAGTTCATCCAGCGCAGGTCGTTGGCGATCTTCATCAGCGCCACGGCAGCCGTCTTGAGCTGGCCCGACAGCGCCACCGCGGTGTCCTGGGAGCCGATCAGGGCAAACAGGTTTTCGCCGGGGGTGAACTCGACCTGGGTCAGGCCACTCAACTGGCGGGCAAAGCCTGCGGCGAACTGCGGGTGGGCATTGATCCCGGTGCCCACGGCCGTGCCGCCCTGAGCCAATGCCTGCAGGCTCGGCAACGTGGCTTCGATATGCGCCTGGGCACCCTTGATCTGGGCGGCCCAGCCACCGAGCACCTGGCTCATGCGTACCGGCATCGCGTCCATCAAATGGGTGCGGCCAGTCTTCACGTGCTTGTGCACCTCGACTGCCTTGGCCTCGATCACCTGGGTGAGGTGGCGCAAGGCCGGCAGCAGCTGTTCGTGCAGGGCCAGGGCGGCGCTTACGTGAATGGTGGTGGGGATGATGTCATTGCTGCTCTGGCCACAGTTGACGTGGTCATTGGCATTGACCGGCTCGCCCAGCACATGGCTGGCCAGGGTCGCGATGACCTCGTTGGCGTTCATGTTCGAGCTGGTGCCAGAGCCGGTCTGGAACACGTCCACCGGGAAGTGCTGGATGAAATCCTCGGCCAGCAGCTGTTCCACCGCCTTGACGATGGCCGCGCCCTGCCCTGCGCTGAGCTGTTCCAGCTCGACGTTGGCCTTGGCCGCAGCGGCTTTGGCCAGCAGCAAGGCACGGATGAACTGGGCCGGCATCGGCTTGCCGCTGACCGGGAAGTTGTCGACCGCGCGCTGGGTCTGGGCACCGTACAGGGCCTGGGCCGGCACCTGCAGTTCACCCATGCTGTCGCGCTCGATACGGGTATCACTCATCTTCAAGTCCTTGCATCAGTTCTTCGGGAGAAATCGACGGCAGCAGCACGCAATTGGCGAGCTGCATCGCGTAGGGCTGCCAACGCTGGTTCTGTTCGAGGCGGTCGAGATTGCGCAGGTCGAGCAGCGGGCGCCAGGCCTGGTCCAGGCACAGGCAGCGCCAGTGCCAGGGCAACATGCGATCGTTGGCGGTATCGAGCAGCAGACGCAAGGCGGTCAAGGCCACCGTCCACGGCGAGGTCTCGGTGCAGCACACCAGATAGCGGCCTTCGGCGAGGTAGTGCTCGATCAGGCGTGGCTCGTCGGGCTCCAGCGCGCAACGGATGCGCCGGCTGAGCCAGCGCCAGTTTTCCAGGTAGGGCAGTTCGTGGAGGACGGTTTTCATGAACATCATCGCCGGGTTACTGGATAATGATATTCATTATTAAGTGATAAATAGAATCAGTTCAAGCTAGACAATAGGCAAAATAAACCCGGCGCGATGGCCGGGTTGTTCGTCACCAAAAATACTGATGCGTGGGAGCGGGCTTGCCCCGCGATAGCTGCAATGGCCAATCGCGGGGCAAACCCGCCCTCACCCGCCGCGCTGTCAGCTACCTGCGACCGTCATGCGCTCGATCAGCACCGAGCCGCTGTGGATATTGCTACGCGTCTCGATATCGCTTCCAATGGCGACGATCTGCTGGAACATGTCCTTCATGTTGCCGGCAATGGTCACTTCCTGCACGGCGTGCTGGATCTCGCCGTTTTCCACCCAGAAGCCCGCCGCACCCCGCGAATAATCGCCGGTCACCATGTTCAGCCCATGGCCCATCAGTTCGGTCACCAGCAGGCCACGGCCCATGCGCCGGATCAGTGCGGCCTGGTCCTCGACGCCGTGGGTGACGAACAGATTGTGCACGCCTCCTGAGTTGGCGGTGCTCGGCAAACCCAGCTTGCGCCCCGAATAGGTGCCCAGGATGTACGAAACCAGCTCGCCTTTGTCGACGAACGGCTTGGCGTAGGTGGCCAGGCCATCACCATCGAACGCTGCACTGCCCAGCGCACGCGGGATGTGTGGCCGCTCGTCGAGGGTCAGCCAGGTGGGGAACAGGCGCTGGCCAAGGGTACCCTCGAGGAACGACGACTTGCGGTACAGGTTGCCGCCGGAAATAGCCGACAGGAAGCTGCCGAACAGGCCGCCGGCGAGCTCGGCCGAGAACAGCACCGGCACCTCGCAGGTGGGTACCGGACGGGCACCCAGGCGGCTTGCCGCGCGCTGCGCGGCACGCAGGCCGATGCTACGCGGGTCGGCCAGCAGCTGGCCCTGGCGATTGACGTCGTACCAGTAGTCACGCTGCATCTGCCCATCGGCTTCGGCGATCATCACGCAGCTCAGGCTGTGACGGGTTGAGGCGTAGCCACCGATAAAACCATGGCTGTTGCCGTACACCCGCACACCCTGATGGGTATTGAGCGTGGTGCCGTCGGCGTTGCTGATGCGCTTGTCGGCATCGAACGCCGCCGCCTCGCAGGCCAGCGCCATCTCGATAGCTTTCTCCGGTTCGATGTCCCAGTCATGGTAGAGGTCCAGGTCGGGGATCTCACGGGCCATCAACGCGGCATCGGCCAGCCCCGAGCAAGTGTCCTCGGAGGTATGTTTCGCGATTGCCAACGCGGCGGCGACCGTCTCGCGGATCGCCTCAGGGCCGCTGGCCGAAGTGCTGGCCGAACCCTTGCGCTGGCCTACGTAAAGGGTGATGCCGAACCCCTGGTCGCGATTGAACTCGACCGTCTCGACTTCGCGCTGGCGCACCGTGGTGGACAGGCCTTGATCCAGCGACACCGCCACTTCGCAGGCACTGGCGCCCTGGCGGCGCGCCTCGGCGACGATCGCCTCGACCTGCTCCTGCAACGCCGGCAGGTCCTTGGGACCTACGCTCTGGACTGCACTCATGGTTTTCTCCACTGAAAATTCTGCGTACGGCTTGGGTCATTCTACGACCGGGCCGGACAAGCGGCCCCCGACTGGTTATCATGGCGGCGATTTCTTGCGGACGGCCCCCATGGTTGATTCTTACGACGACGCCTTCGATGGCGAAAAAAGCAAAACCCAGATCAAGCGCGAGCTGCATGCGCTGGTCGAACTCGGTGAACGCCTCACCACCCTCAAGGCCGACACCCTGGCCCGCCTGCCGCTGACCGACGAGCTGCGCAAGGCGCTGGACGAAGCCAGCAAGCACACTGCCCACGGCGCCCGCAAACGCCACATGTCGTTCGTCGGCAAGCTGATGCGCGTGCAGGACCTGGACGCCATCCATGCCGTGCTCGAGCAGATCGACAGCTCCAGCCGCCAGTACAACGAGCGCTTCCACGGCCTCGAGCGCTGGCGCGATCGCCTGATCGACGGTAACGACGAAGACCTCGAGCGCTTCGTCAACGAGTTCCCCGACACCGATCGCCAGCACCTGCGCTCGCTGATCCGTCATGCCCAGCATGAAAAGGCGCGGAACAAGCCGCCTGCCGCTGCGCGTAAAGTGTTCAAGTACATCCGCGACCTCGACGAAACCCAGCGCGGTTTGCGCTGAGGCCATCGCGGGGCAATTCGCATCGGCGCACCGCCGCTCCCACG
>NZ_JBMDJQ010000056.1:0-22418 GCF_057809275.1 Pseudomonas sp. FG36 | reverse complement strand
AGGCTGTTTTCAACGCAGCATCACCGAGTATCAAGGCTTTTCATACAGAGCCTAGGAAAGCAGGGTGGCATCCAGGCTAATGGTCGCGTTCAGCACCTTGGACACAGGGCAGCCGGCCTTGGCCTTGTTGGCGATCTCCTGGAACTGCGCCTCGCTAGCCCCAGGCACGGTGGCCTTGAGGGTCAGGTGAACGGCGGTGATGGCAAAGCCATCGGCCTGCTTGTCCAGGCTCACCTCGGCGTGAGTGTCGATCCGTTCAGGCGTGAATCCCGCCTCGCCCAACATCATCGACAACGCCATGGAGAAGCAGCCGGCATGGGCAGCGCCGATCAGCTCTTCCGGGTTGGTCCCGGGCGTGCCTTCGAAACGGGTGTTAAAGCCGTAGGGCGCTTGCTTGAGCGCGCCGCTTTCAGTGGAGATCTGGCCCTTGCCGTCCTTCAGGCCACCTTGCCAGACCGCCGATGCTGTCTTCTTCATGCTGCCTCCTGTCACAGGGTTGGGGTGTCTAAGGTTCTGAGGACCAGGCCCACGCCAAGTTCAGATCAATCTGCAAGAAGGCATTGAATCCAGCGAATATGCCCATACAGAGTCCAGAAGGCCCATGGCCAACCACCTGTAGCGGAGGCTCCAATGACGCACCTGCGAGACCTGAAGATTTCCACCCTCGACCTGGTGCCCGTGCGCGCCGACGGCAGCCCAGCGCAATCGCTGCGCAATTCGCTGGACCTGGCGCAACACGTCGAGGGCTTCGGCTACAACCGCTTCTGGGTCGCCGAGCATCACAACATGGACGGTATCGCCAGCTCGGCCACCGCCGTACTGATCGGTTACCTCGCCGGGGGTACCTCGACCATCCGCATCGGCTCTGGCGGGGTGATGCTGCCCAACCACGCACCGCTGGTGATCGCCGAACAGTTCGGCACTCTCGCCAGCCTGTACCCAGGCCGCATCGACCTGGGCCTGGGCCGCGCCCCCGGTTCCGACCAGATGACCGCCCGCGCCTTGCGCCGCGAGCGCTCCGGCAGCGCCGACGACTTTCCGGACGATGTCGAGGAACTGTCGCGCTACCTGGGCCCGCGCACCGACGACCAGAAGGTCATCGCCGTGCCCGGCCACGACACCGAGGTGCCCATGTGGCTGCTCGGCTCCAGCCTGTTCAGCGCGCAGCTCGCCGGCATGCGCGGCATGCCCTACGCCTTCGCTTCGCATTTCGCGCCGCGCTACATGCACGAGGCGATCCGCATCTATCGCGACCATTTCAAGCCGTCGACGACGCTGGACAAGCCTTACGTGATGCTGGGCATTCCGATGGTGGTGGCTGAAACCGACGAAAAGGCCGAATACCTGGCCACCTCGGTGTACCAGCGCATCCTCGCGCTGATCCGTGGCCAGAGCCTGATGCAGCGTCCGCCCGTCGAGAGCATGAATGGCCTTTGGCTGCCCCATGAACGTGATGCGGTGAGCAGCTTCCTGGGCCTGGCGATGATCGGCAGCCCGCAGAAGGTGAGGGCGAAGGTCGAGGTGTTGCTGGAGCAGACGGGGGCAGACGAGCTGATTTTCACCAGTGACCTGTATGAGCACGCCGACCGGATCAAGTCCTATGAGCTGATGGCGCAGGCGCTCAAGGCCGAGTGAACTCAATCGCGGGGCAAGCCGCTGCGACTTGCCCCGCGATCAGGATTCGATCAGCCGCGGCGGTAGACGATTTCCTTGGTCCCACCTTCGCAGCTGCCGATTACCTTGCCGGCCGGCTCGCCCTTGTTGACGATCTCCAGCGAGTACCCCTTCACCCCTTTGGCATCGAGCTTCGCCGCAATCTCAGCCTTGAGTTCCTCGCACGGCTTGCCCGCTGCCATCGCGCCGCCAGCCAACACCATCAGCCCCACGGCCAGAATCAATTTCTTCATCGATCGCTTTCCTTGTACAGATCAAAGACAAAAAGGGCGCGAAGCACGCGCCCTGCAACCTTGATACCCCAACACGCCGGGCAAGCCTAGCCCAGCTTGGTTTCAGCTGTTGGCGATGCGGAACCCAACCTTCAGCGTCACCTGGAAATGCGCGGCCTTGTTGTCACGGATATGCCCGCGGGTATCGATCACTTCGAACCATTCCAGGTGCTTGATGCTCTTGCCGGCCTCGGCCAGGGCATTGTTGATCGCTTCTTCGATGCTGGTGGGCGAAGACCCGACCAGCTCGATCTTCTTGTAGGTGTGATGATCCGACATGAGCGCTCTCCTTGAGTGGGTAGTGGCTTGAGCCTAGCAGCACAGGCCCGGTTTACCTGCGAGCGATCGCCGCAGGTGAAAGTTCGATCGCACTTTCACCCAGCTGCGCAGTCGCAACCTGTACATCCCCACTCAGCAAGGAGAGTCGACATGGCACGCAATGCGTTGCGCAAAACCTCACTGGAAAGCATGGAAGCCGAGATCGAAAGCCTCCTCAAGACTCTGGAGGACATGAAGCACGATGCGTCGGAAGAAACGCAGAAGACCATGAAGACGCTGCGCGGCAACGCCGAAAGCGCCCTCAAGCACTCACGCAGCCTGCTCAGCGATGCCTACGAGGAAGTGAAGACCCGCACCCGCGAAACCGGCGTAGCCACCCGCGACTATGCCCAGGAACACCCCTGGACCACCGCAGGTGTCGCGGTGGGCGCCCTGGGCCTGCTGGCCGCCTACCTGATGTGCCGCCGCAACTAACCCGTCTGTCGCTGCAGCTCCTGGCGCAGCCATTGCGCCAGTTGCTCGGCGCGCCCGTCCGCGGCGCGCCGGGGTACCCACAAGGCCAGTGCCGCATTGGTCGGGGAAAAGCCCCATGGCGCGACCAACCGCCCGGCCTTCAGGTCGTCCGCCACCAGCGGTTGCGGGGCGATGGCCACACCCAGCCCGGCCACCGCTGCTTCCAGCAAGTAGTAGAGATGCTCGAAGGCTTGCCCGTAGCTCAGCGCCTCGGGCGCCAGCCCATGCTGTCGCGCCCAGGTAGGCCAAGCCTGCGGCCGCGAGGTCGTATGGAGTACGGCAACATGCTGCAAAGCCACGGCTGGCAAGGCTTTCAAACGATCGAAGGCGTCAAAGCGCGGGCTCATCACCGGGCCGATGCGCTCCTCGGCGAGCACGTGTACCTGCATGTCCGCCGGCCACGGTGGCTCTGCGTAGACCAGCAGTGCGTCCAGCCCCGGGCGTCGCGGATCAAGGTCACCTTCGCCCGCTGACAGGTGCAGGCGCAGCTCAGGCAGGTCGGCTTTCAGGCGCCCCAGGCGGGGGATGAACCAACGCGCCAGCAAGCTGCCGGAGCAACCGAGCACGAACGGCGCTTCGTCGGCATCGCGGGAAAGCTCGGCGCAGACACCGCGCAGCCGGTCGAAGGCCTCGAAGCTGGCATCGCGCAGACGCACACCGGCATCTGTGAGTTTGACGCCGCGCCCGTCCTTGACGAACAAGGCTACCCCCAGATGCTCCTCAAGCACCTTGATCTGCCGGCTGACCGCGCCATGGGTGACATGAAGCACTTCTGCTGCCTGGCTGACACTGTTCAGCCGGGCTGTCGCCTCGAAGGCCCGCAACGCATTGAGGGGAGGAAGGTCCTGAGCCATCTTACTTGTGAGTTTTCCTGACAGGTTTGCGCAATCTTATCGGTTTTCAGCCGGCCACGTCGTGGTTAGAGTAAAGCCCATCGAATCTCTACTTCGCCTACGGAGCGCCCCATGACCCAGACCCAATACCGCCCCGGCCCCGACGCCAACGGCCTGTTCGGCTCGTTCGGCGGCCGCTACGTGGCCGAAACCCTGATGCCGCTGGTACTCGACCTTGCCCGCGAGTACGAAGCCGCCAAGGCCGACCCCAAGTTCCTCGAAGAGCTGGCCTACTTCCAGCGCGACTACATCGGCCGGCCCAACCCGCTGTACTTCGCCGAGCGCCTGACCGAGCACTGCGGCGGCGCCAAGATCTTCTTCAAGCGTGAAGAGCTCAACCACACCGGCGCGCACAAGGTGAACAACTGCATCGGCCAGGTGCTGCTGGCCAAGCGCATGGGCAAGAAACGCCTGATTGCCGAAACCGGCGCCGGCATGCACGGCGTGGCCACCGCCACCGTCGCCGCGCGCTTCGGCCTGCCCTGCGTGATCTACATGGGCGCCACCGACATCGAGCGCCAGCAGGCTAACGTGTTCCGCATGAAGCTGCTGGGCGCCGAAATCGTCCCGGTCACCGCTGGCACCGGCACGCTCAAGGACGCCATGAACGAGGCCCTGCGCGACTGGGTCACCAACGTCGACGACACCTTCTACCTGATCGGCACCGTGGCAGGTCCCCACCCGTACCCGGCAATGGTCCGCGACTTCCAGTCGATCATCGGCAAAGAGACCCGCGCCCAGCTGCACGAGAAAGAAGGGCGCCTGCCCGACAGCCTGATCGCCTGCGTCGGCGGCGGCTCCAACGCCATGGGCCTGTTCCACGAGTTCCTCGAAGAGCCGAGCGTCAAGATCATCGGCGTCGAGGCCGGCGGCCACGGCGTGCACACCGACAAGCACGCGGCCAGCCTGAACGGCGGCGTACCAGGCGTGCTGCACGGCAACCGCACCTACCTGCTGCAGGACGACGACGGCCAGATCACCGACGCCCACTCGATTTCCGCAGGCCTGGACTACCCCGGCATCGGCCCGGAGCACGCCTACCTGCATGAAGTGAAGCGTGTGGAATACGTCAGCATCACCGACGACGAAGCCCTCGACGCCTTCCACATCAGCTGCCGCCTCGAAGGCATCATCCCGGCGCTGGAAAGCTCCCACGCCCTGGCCGAGGCAATCAAGCGCGCGCCGACGCTGCCCAAGGACCACTTGATGGTGATCTGCCTGTCCGGTCGCGGCGACAAGGACATGCAAACCGTGATGAACCACATGGCCGCCCAGGAGAAACAGGCATGAGCCGTCTCGAACAACGCTTCGCCGATCTCAAGGCCGAAGGCCGCTCGGCACTGGTCACCTTCGTTACCGCAGGCGACCCCGGCTACGATGCCTCGCTGCAAATCCTCAAGGGCCTGCCGGCCGCCGGTGCCGACGTGATCGAGCTGGGCATGCCGTTCACCGACCCAATGGCCGACGGCGTGGCGATCCAGCTCGCCACCCTGCGCGCCCTGGAAGCCGGCCAGACCCTGGCCAAGACCTTGCAGATGGTGCGTGAATTCCGTGTGGATAACCAAACCACCCCGATCGTGCTGATGGGTTACTACAACCCGATCCATCGCTTCGGCGTGGAGCAGTTCGTCGCCGAAGCCAAGGAAGCTGGTGTCGATGGCCTGATCATCGTCGACCTGCCGCCCGAGCATGACGCCGAGCTGGCCACCCCGGCCCAGGCCGCCGGCATCGACTTCATCCGCCTGACCACCCCGACCACCGACGACGCGCGCCTGCCACGCGTGCTGGAGCGCAGCTCCGGATTCGTCTACTACGTCTCGGTGGCCGGTGTGACCGGTGCGGGCTCGGCGACCACCGAGCATGTGACCGAGGCCATTGCGCGCCTGCGTCGGCATACCGACCTGCCGATCAGCGTTGGTTTCGGCATTCGTACGCCGGAGCAGGCTGCGGCTATCGCCCGCCTGGCCGATGGCGTGGTGGTGGGCTCGGCGCTGGTCGACAAGATCGCCCAGGCCAAGGGTGCCGAGCAGGCCGTGACTGATGTGCTGAGCCTTTGCTCGGCGCTGGCTGAAGGTGTGCGCGCGGCACGCAACTAAGTGCGAGGGCTTCGCCCTCGATCGCCGGCAAGCCGGCTCCCACACGACTCGTGGGAGCTTGCCGGCCCAAGCAACTAGCCTTCGAAAATCGACAGATCCAACGGCCTGATTGCCCCCATCCAGATCGCATGATCGCGGTGATCCGCCAGTTCATCCCCGGTTTCCGGGTGCAGGAACACCACCAGTCCCTTGCGATACAGCGCCAGCCACGGCAGCACCACCCCCACCACCTCCGGCCCGAACGCCAGCTGGCAGCTCCAGTCCGGGTGCGGCCCGACCGGTTTCTGGTGCATGCGGCCCATGGTCACGGGAAACAGCCGCGTCGCCTCCTCGCATAGCTCACGGGCCTGTTCCATGGTCGATGCGTCGTAGTACACGTGGGCGTGATAGCCCTTGATCCTTTGCACGGTGGCTCCTGATTGCAGTAATGCGAACATCTTGAAGTCTACGCCATCTCATTACAGGCGCTCCTGCTCCAACCAATCCACAAACCGCTCGATCAACGCCCCACGCCGCTTGCGTGGCGGCAGCACCACGTAATACCCCCGCTTCGAGCGCAAACTGCCTTCCAGCGGCCGGCACAGCAGCCCCTGCTCGACCAGCCCATCCACCAGGTGCGCCCAGCCGATCGCCACGCCCTGGCCGGCAATCGCGGCCTGAATCAGCAGGGTGTAGTTGTCGAACCGCAGCTGACCGGACGGAGGAGGGCTGTCCACACCAAGACCACGGAAAACCCCGGCCCAATCGAACCAGCGACTGGCCTGCTCACCCTTCAAGTGCAGCAATGGCAATCGCTGCAAAGCCACGGCTGACAAGGGTTTGCCATGAACCAGACGAGGGCTGCACACCGGGAAAACTTCCTCATCGAACAGCCAGCGGCTCTCGCCCTGATGGAAGCGCCCATCACCGAACAGCACCGCCACATCGATGTCCGGGCGTAGCATCGCCTGGCTGCGCTCGCCGGTCACCAGGCTCACGTCCACCTGTGGATATGCCTCGTGGAAACGCTGCAAGCGCGGCATCAGCCAGAACGCCGCAAAGGCGAAGTCGGTAGCCACCTGCAGCACTTCGCGCTGGCCGCGCCCGCTGGCTTGGGCAACGCCATCGTCCATCGCCTGCAAGCCTTGATGCACCTGCTCGAACAACAGCAACCCCGCCTCGGTCAGCTCGATGCCCCGGTAGATCCGGTCGAACAATCGCGTGCCCAGCTGTGCCTCCAGGCGCTTCATCTGCTGGCTGACTGCCGGCTGGGTGGTGCCCAGTTCAACGGCGGCAGCGGTGAAGCTGCGCAAGCGGGCGGCGGCCTCGAATACGCGCAAGGTGTCGAGGGGCAGGTCGGCAAGGTGCTCAAACATAAGCTTGGCTAATCCCAGTCATTGCCCGGCATGGGCTTTACCCCTGTTATCCACAGCAGCATGCTGGATTGCAAGTGGTACCCATAACCCTCGACGATGGAAGGCCCCATGAAACGACCCAACATCCTGTTCATCATGGCCGATCAGATGGCCGCGCCTTTGCTGCCGATCTACACCCCGTCGCCGATCAAGATGCCCCACCTGGCCCGCCTCGCCGAACAGGCCGTGGTGTTCGACAGTGCCTACTGCAACAGCCCCCTGTGTGCGCCGTCGCGCTTCACCCTGGTCAGCGGTCAGTTGCCCAGCCGTATCGGCGCCTACGACAACGCTGCCGATTTCCCCGCCGACGTGCCCACCTACGCCCACTACCTGCGCCGCCTCGGCTACCGCACAGCGCTATCGGGCAAGATGCACTTCTGCGGCCCGGACCAGCTGCACGGCTACGAAGAACGCCTGACCAGCGATATCTACCCGGCAGACTACGGCTGGGCGGTGAACTGGGATGAACCGGAGGTGCGCCCAAGCTGGTACCACAACATGTCCTCGGTGTTGCAGGCCGGGCCCTGCGTGCGCACCAACCAGCTGGATTTCGACGAAGAGGTGGTGTTCAAGGCGCGCCAGTACCTCTATGACCATGTGCGCGAGGACGAGGGCCGGCCGTTCTGCCTGACCGTCTCCATGACCCACCCCCACGACCCCTACACCATTCCCAAGCACTACTGGGACATGTACGAGGCTGTGGATATCCCGCTGCCGCGTGACGAAATCGCCCAAGGCCAGCAGGACCCGCACTCGCAACGCCTGCTCAAGGTCTACGACCTGTGGAACAAGCCGCTGCCCGTGGACAAGATCCGCGACGCCCGCCGCGCCTACTTCGGCGCCTGCAGCTACATCGACGACAACATCGGCAAGCTGCTGCAGACCCTCGAGGAGTGCGGCCTGGCCGACGACACCCTGATCGTGTTCTCGGGCGATCACGGCGACATGCTTGGCGAGCGCGGGCTCTGGTACAAGATGCACTGGTTCGAGATGTCGGCGCGGGTGCCGCTGCTGATCCACGCGCCCAAGCGCTTCGGGCCAGCTCGCGTCAGCGCCAGCGTTTCCACCTGCGACCTGTTGCCGACCCTGGTCGAACTGGCCGGCGGCGCTGTGGATAACCACCTGCACCTGGACGGCCGCTCGCTGCTCGGCCACCTGCAAGGGCAGGGCGGGCATGACGAGGTAATAGGCGAGTACATGGCCGAAGGCACGGTCGGCCCGCTGATGATGATCCGCCGTGGCCCCTACAAGTTCGTGTACAGCGAAGACGACCCATGGCTACTCTACGACCTGAGCCGCGACCCGCACGAGCGGGAGAACCTCACCGGCAGCCCGGACCACCAGGCGCTGCTGCAGGCATTTGCCGATGAAGCCAGGCAGCGCTGGGATATCCCGGCCCTGCGCCAGCAGGTGCTGGCCAGCCAACGGCGCCGCCGCCTGGTGGCCGAGGCACTGGCCATCGGCAAGCTGAAAAGCTGGGACCACCAACCGTTGGTGGACGCCAGCCAACAGTACATGCGCAACCATATCGATCTCGACGACCTCGAGCGCAAGGCACGTTATCCACAGCCCGCACCCCTGGATTGAGAAGAGAGGCCGCCATGCAGAAGTTCTCCACCGCCGTGCTCACCCTGGCCCTGAGCCTGGGCACGGCACACGCCGCCGACAGCGACGCGCAATGCAGCACCGTGAAGATGGCCGACCCCGGCTGGAGCGATATCGCCAGCACCAACGCCGTGGCCCGGCTGCTCCTGGAAAGCCTGGGGTACCAGGTGAAGATCGACAGCCTGGCCGTGCCGATCATCTACGGCGGCCTGAAAGATGGCCGGGTGGATGCTTTCCTCGGCAACTGGATGCCGGCGCAGCAGGGCTTCCATGACAAGTTCATCGCCAATGGCGATGTGCAGCAACTGGCGAAAAACCTGGAAGGTACCGAGTTCACCCTGGCGGTGCCCGATTACGTATGGAACGCGGGCGTGAAAGACTTCGCCGACCTGCACAAGCATGCCGAGCAGTTCGACAAGAAGCTCTACGGCATCGGCTCCGGCGCGCCGGCCAACTTGTCGCTGAAAGAGATCATCGACAAGAATGAGTTCGACCTGGGCCAGTGGAAACTGGTCGAGTCCAGCGAGCAGGCGATGCTCGCTCAAGTGGACCGGGCAGTGAAGAAGCAGCAGTTCATCACCTTCCTTGGCTGGACTCCGCATCCGATGAACGTGAAGCTGAAGATGCATTACCTCACGGGCGGTGAGAAATGGTTCGGCAGCAAGGGCGATGTCTACACCCTGACCCGCAAAGGTTATCCACAAGCCTGCCCGAATGCGGCGAAGCTGCTGGGGAACTTGAAGTTCTCGCTGGAGATGGAGAACAGCATCATGGCCGAGGTTGTGGATAAGAAGGTGAGCTTCGATGAGGCGGCCAAGGCTTGGGTGAAGGCGCATCCGCAGTTGTTGGAAGGGTGGTTGGCTGGAGTGACCACCAAAGCCGGTGGTGACGCGCTAGAGGCTATAAAGACCAAACTATGACTTAACAAGCGACACAACACCTGTAGGAGCGGCTTTAGCCGCGATTACCCGCGCAGTGGGTGCCAGACACCGCGTTGCCTGCATCGCGGCTGAAGCCGCTCCTACAGCGATCATGCACCTCAAGGACACCCCATGCCCCGCCTGACCCACCTGCTGCCCTTCCTCACCTGGCTGCCCCGCCAATCGGGTCGCAGCTTGCGCCAGGACCTGCTGGTGGGCCTGAGCGGCGCCATCCTCGCCCTGCCGCAGTCCATCGCCTACGCCCTGATCGCCGGGCTGCCCGCCGAGTACGGCCTGTACGCCGCCATCGTCCCTGTGCTGATCGCCTGCCTGTGGGGCTCGTCCTGGCACCTGATCTGCGGGCCCACGGCCGCCATCTCCATCGTCCTCTACGCCAGCATCAGCCCCCTGGCCGTGGCCGGCAGCGCCGACTATGTAACCCTGGTACTGCTGCTGACCTTCCTCGGCGGCATCTTCCAGTTGCTGCTGGGGCTGTTGCGCTTCGGTGCGCTGGTCAATTTCGTTTCCCACTCGGTGGTGCTGGGCTTCACCCTCGGCGCCGCCATCGTCATCGCCCTTGGGCAGCTACCGAACCTGCTGGGGATGGACCTGCCGAGCCAGGCCACGGCGTTGAAGACTGTGCAGGACCTGGCTGGGCACATGGGCGAAGTGGATATGCCATCGCTGGCCCTGGGCCTGGCCACGCTGGTGATCGGCATAGCTCTGAAACTATGGCGCCCGCGCTGGCCAAGCCTGTTGATAAGCCTGCTGCTGGTCAGCCTGGTGGCCTGGCTAATGCCTGGCGTGTTCGGCCATGTGCCCAGGGTGGCTGCGTTCACCGGGCAGCTCCCGCCCTTCAGCCCGCTGCCTCTGCTGGACGTGGAACTGATGCTGCGCCTGCTGCCCAGCGCTGTGGCGGTGGGCATGCTGGGGCTGGTCACCAGCCTGTCGATTGCCCGCTCGTTGTCGGCACGTTCGGAGCAATTGATCGACCCTGACCAGGAAATCCGCGCACAGGGCCTGTCGAACATCGGCGGCGCGTTTTTCTCCGGCTACCTGTCCGCAGGTTCCTTCACTCGCTCGGGCCTGAGCTACGATGCCGGCGCCCGCTCGCCACTGGCTGGGGTGTCCTCGGCCTTGTGGGTGGCGCTGTTCGCGGTGACCGGCGCCGGGCTGATCGCCCACCTGCCGATTCCGGCGATGGCGGGGAGTATCCTGCTGATCTGCTGGGGACTGGTGGACCATCGCGGCATTCGCGCGCTGTTCCGGGTCAGCCGCTCGGAGTTCCTGGTGATGGCACTGACGGCGGCGGCGACGTTGCTGCTGGAGTTGCAGACGGCGATTTATGCCGGGGTGCTGGCCTCATTGTTCTTTTACCTCAAGCGCACCTCACGGCCACGGGTGCAGCAAAGCCGGGAAGGGGAGGCTGACATCTTGCGGGTGGGGGGGTCGATCTTCTTTGGCGCGGCGCATTACCTGCAGGTGCGCCTTCAGCGCTGCCAGGGGCCACACGTAGTGATCGATGCGCGGCAGGTGAACTTCATCGATTACTCGGGTGTGGATATGTTGCACCGCGAGGCGCGACGGTTGATGCGCAGTGGCGGGAGCCTGACGTTGCAGCGGGCAAGGCCGCAGGTGATCGAAGAACTACAGAAGCTGGAGGGTACGACGGCCTGTCCGATCCACTTCACGGACTAACCGTCAACTGGCACTTCTGTCAGTTGCAGGCAGCGAAACGACGACCAGAATGTGAGCCAGGCCCACTCACTTGGAAGCATGGCATGAGCAACGGATTCGCTCGCATCGCTTTGGCTCTGGTGCCCCTGCTGGCTGCACCTGCAAGCCATGGTGCTTGCTGGACCGCCACTGATGCCCAGGCGCGCATTGCTCGACTGGACAGCGACATGAACGCGCGCGAACCCTACACCGGCAAGCCGCAATCCGCGGCGAAGCTCGCTTACTACCGGCAGCAGATCGAGCAGGAGCGCGAGCTAATCCAACAGCAACCCGAGGTCAGTTGCGTGCCAGTTGTCGACGCAGCTCATCCAGCACAGGTGCCGTGTCCGGACGCACGCCCCGCCAGATGAAGAACGCCTCGGCGGCCTGCTCCGCCAGCATTCCCAACCCATCCAGCACCTTGGCCGCACCCAGCTTGCTCGCCCACTGGCAGAACGGCGTCGGTTCCTTGCCGTACATCATGTCGTAGCAAACGGTACGCCCGGCTTCGACCAGGCTGTCGGCAATTGGCGGCAGCTCGCCAGCCAGGCTTGCCGAGGTGGCGTTGATGATCACGTCCACCGGCTCCTGCAACCAGGCAAAACCGCTGGCCACCACTGGCCCGAGCTCATCGAACTCTCGGGCCAGCTGCTCGGCCTTCTCCACCGTGCGGTTGGCAATCACCAGCGATTGCGGCTTGTGCGCCAGGATCGGCTCCAGCACGCCACGCACCGCACCGCCGGCACCAAGAATGAGGATGCGCTTGCCGGCCAGCTCGACCCCGGCATTGACGGTGAGGTCACGCACCAACCCGGCGCCATCGGTGTTGTCGCCTTGCAACGTACCGTCGGCCAGCTTGCTCAAGGTGTTCACCGCGCCGGCACGCTTGGCACGTGGGGTGAGGCTGTCGCACAGGCGGTAGGCCTCTTCCTTGAACGGCACGGTGACGTTGGCGCCGCTGCCTTGCTTGAAGAAGCCACGGGCGCAGTCGCTGAACTCGTCCAGCGGCGCCAGCAGGGTGGCGTACTCCAGGTCCTCGCCGGTCTGGTCGGCGAACAGACGGTGGATCAGCGGCGATTTGCTGTGGCCGATGGGGTTACCAAAAACAACGTACTGGTCCATGGGTGATCCTCGGGTTTCCACAGGCTTACTGGGCGAGCCAGTCGCGGTCTTGCAGGAAGTACTCGGTCAGGCGCGCTTCTTCGCTGCCTGGTTCGGCTTTCCAATCGTAGCCCCAGCGCACTTGCGGTGGCAGCGACATCAGGATCGATTCGGTGCGGCCACCGGACTGCAGGCCGAACAGGGTGCCACGGTCGTAGACCAGGTTGAACTCGACGTAGCGGCCACGACGGTATTCCTGGAATTCGCGCTGGGCGGGGGTATACGGGGTGTCCTTGCGGCGCTGGACGATCGGCAGGTAGGCCTCGACGTAGGCGTCACCGATGGCGCGGATGAAGGCGAAGCAGGTATCGAAGTCCCACTCGTTCAGGTCATCGAAGAACAGACCGCCGATGCCGCGTGGCTCGCCACGGTGCTTGAGGTGGAAGTAGCGGTCGCACCAGGCCTTGTAGCGCGGGTACACGTCGGCTCCGAACGGCGCGCAGGCCTGCTCGGCCACGCGGTGCCAGTGCACGCAGTCTTCTTCATTGCCGTAGTAGGGGGTCAGGTCGAAGCCGCCGCCGAACCACCATACTGCCTCTTCACCCTCTTTTTCGGCGATGAAGAACCGCACGTTGGCGTGGGAAGTCGGCACATGCGGGTTGTGCGGATGGATCACCAGCGACACGCCCAGCGCCTCGAACCCACGGCCCGCCAGCTCCGGACGGTGGGCACTGGCCGACGGCGGCAGGCCGCTGCCGAACACGTGGGAGAAGTTCACCCCGCCTTTCTCGATCACCTTGCCGTCGCCGATCACCCGCGTGCGACCGCCGCCGCCGGCATCGCGCACCCAGGCATCCTCGACGAAGCGGGCGCCGCCGTCTTCGTTCTCGAGGGCAGTGCAGATGCGGTCTTGCAGGTCGAGCAGGTAGGCTTTCACGGCCTCGGTGCGGCTGGTCATCGGGTCACCTGGAAGGAGCGGGGAAAATTCGCCGCGTAGCATAACACCGGCCGACGCCGCGTCGTAGTTGACGGCAGTCAAGCAAAGGCGTCCGCTGGAGAATTATCAAGCCCTTCGATTAAACCATCGAAATGATGGGAGTGCCGACCCTTAAATAGTTCATTATTTAAAACAATCAACATTAATAAAATTTGACTGCATAAGCATTCATTTTAGTAAACTTGGAGCTGTAGACCCCTGCTCCAGGTAATAGTCAAACAGGATTGAATCATTCACTTAGTATAGTAATTGTCATAACAGCCTCTCTGCCCCCATTAAATCTTGGTCTGATAATTTTACGAAAAACTTCACCCCTGCCCCCCGGTCCGTCTGTTATCCAAAAGAAATCCCCTACCTGCAAATTCTCAAATGCGTATTTGGCGTCCTCTTGAGAAATATTCAATCTAGAACCATCATCGTTATTGTATACTTCATAAAACATATTAACCACCTCGCCGTAGGCTATTACGATACCGCACTTGTTACGCACTATTCTTTGATTTTTTCCAGATCTCAGCAACTGATAAAAATCTGAGTTGACGATAATTGCAATTAGTGATAGATGGGTAGTGAGTTGATACTTTCAGTAAACTGGTCCCGGCCACAGGAGTGCGAGATGGTCAAGCGTATCCAATTCAGCCAGCATGGCGGCCCGGAAGTGTTGCAGTTGGTGGAGTTCGACCCGGCCCCGCCCGGCCCGCAGCAGGTGTGCGTGCGCAACCATGCGATCGGCCTGAATTTCATCGACACCTATTTCCGTGGCGGGCTGTATGCGCCGCCGTCGCTGCCATCCGGGCTGGGTACCGAAGCGGCGGGGGTGGTCGAGGCGGTGGGCGAGGGCGTCAGCCGGATCAAGGTCGGCGACCGCGTGGCCTATGCCGGCGGGCCGCTGGGGGCCTACAGCGAGGTGCATACGCTGCCGGAGGCCAACCTGGTCAAGCTGCCGGATGCGATCAGCTTCGAGCAGGCGGCGGCGGTGATGCTCAAGGGGCTGACCACGCAGTACCTGCTCAAGCAGACCTATGCCGTTCAGCCGGGGGATTTCGTGCTGTTCCATGCTGCTGCCGGTGGGGTGGGATCGCTGGCTTGCCAGTGGGCCAAGGCGCTGGGGGCGAAGCTGATTGGTACCGTCAGCTCTCCCGAGAAAGCCGAGCGGGCCAAGGCACTCGGGGCCTGGGCGACCATCGACTACAGCCATGAAGATGTGGCCAAGCGTGTGCTGGAGCTGACAGACGGTCAGAAGTGCGCGGTGGTGTATGACGGCGTGGGGGCCAATACCTGGCTGACTTCGCTGGATTGCCTGAGGCCACGAGGGTTGATGGTGAGTTTCGGCAATGCGTCGGGGGCGGTGAGCGGGGTGAACCTGGGGATCCTGTCGCAGAAGGGCTCACTGTATGTGACCCGACCGACGCTGGGGAGCTATGCCAACAATGCCGAGAATACTCAGGCCATGGCCGATGACCTGTTCGCGATGATCGCCAGTGGCAAGCTGGTTGTGGATATCCAGCAGCGGTATCCGTTGAGCGAGGCGGCCACGGCGCAGAGTGAGCTGTCGGCGCGGCGGACGGTGGGCTCGACTGTTCTGCTGCCTTGAAATCCTGGGGCCGCTCTGCGGCCCATTCGCTGGCAAGCCTGCTCCCACAGGGACCGCGCAAACCTCCTGGATGACGCTGTACCTGTGGGGGCCGGCTTGCCGGCGATGGCGTCAGTTCAGCCAGCGGGCCTTTCGGCTACAGACGCTGACTCAATGCCCTCAAGCATCGCCTCCACCAACCCCTCCGCCATTTCCAGCGAATGCAGGCTCGACCAGTACATGCCGCGCCCCTCGTCACGCAGGTGGTCGAGGGCCTTGATGCCGGTGTCGTAGGCGCAGCGCAGATAGAGCGCGACGTGCACCAGGGCGTCATGGGCTTCGATGTTGGGGTTTACGGTGAAAAGCGGCGGATGGCCAGCATCGCAGCGGCCGAAGGGGTGGGTGGAGGTGTTGGGGAGGGGTGGATCGGGGACGATCTTTTTCATCATGAGATCTCGCATCTAGACCGGCACGCATCCGTTACCACACGGATGGGTGGCAGCTGCATACGGGGTGGTAAACCGGGAGAGATCTCAAAACCCGGCAGGCACGAGGCCTCCCGCATGCAGCCACCATAGACTGCCAAGATCTCTCCCTGCTCGGGTTACCACACCCGATCGCCAAGTTATTCGGCGACGGTCTGGAGCCTAGAAGCAAGCGCTCCCACTGAGAAGGTAATGGCGGTCGACAGACCGCGTAGGATATTTCTCTGAATTCGAAATGGGCAGCCTTGGGGATCAAGATCAGAAAATGCTGAACCTAGCACCGCCCCTGTGGGAGCTGGCTTGCCAGCGATAGGGCCAGTTCAGGCAATGATGCTGCCCCTGCTGGCCTCATCGCTGGCAAGCCAGCTCCCACAAAGGTTACTCACAGGGCTTGAGTCTTCACCCCGGGCGCACAACCTCGCCGGTCGCCAGGTCCCGAATCAGGCTCGGATTCTTCCGCCCACCCAACGCCCCACCCAGCACCATGTCCAGCTGCTTGTGGAAATACTGCTCCACCCGCAACCGGCTCTTGGCCGCCGGGCGCCCGGCCGGGTTGCAGGACGTGGAAATCAACGGGCCCACCAGCGCGCACAGCTCACGCACCTGTGGGTGATCGCTGACCCGCAATGCCACGCTGTCATGCTGCCCGGTCACCCACTCGGGCAGCAGGTCCTGGTGCGGCACCAGCCAAGTGTTCGGCCCCGGCCAGGTGGCGGCCATGCGGTCGATCCAGTCCTGGGGGAAGTCTTCGAACAGGAAGTCAAACTGGTGGATGCTGTCGGCGACCAGGATCAGGCCTTTATCCACAGGCCGCGACTTCAACGCCAACAGTCGATACACCGCGTCCTCGTTCCACGGGTCGCAGCCCAGGCCCCAGACCGCTTCCGTCGGATAGGCGATCACCGCACCCGCCTTCACCTCACGCGCGGCTTGTTGCACACGCCAACTGCTCACCATTTCCGTCTCTCCGCATAAACGCCGTGTGCGCAGTGTACTTAGCCGGAACGGGCAAACCAACGCCCGGCTTCATTGCTGACCCGGCCCTCTAGCTCCAACTCGGTCAGGCTGGCCAGCACCTGGGCCAACGGCTGGCCGCTGCTGTGCGCCAGGCCCTCGCTGGTGTGGGGTGCGGCGTGGAGCAAGGCGAGCAGGGGATGGTCGGCTTTGCCCACAGGCGCGCCCGGCAGGTTCTGCCAACCGCGCAGGCTGTCGAGGATCTGCTCCACGCTTTCCACCAGCAACGCGCCGTCGCGAATCAGCTGGTGGCAGCCCTTGGCGCCGGGGTGGTGGATCGAACCCGGAATGGCATACACCTCGCGCCCTTGTTCCGCGGCAAGGCGCGCGGTAATCAATGAGCCGCTGGCGATGCTCGCCTCGACCACCAGCACGCCGAGCGACAGCCCGCTGATGATGCGGTTGCGCCTGGGGAAGTTACCGGCCAGCGGTCCGGCATCCAGCGGGTACTCGGAGACCAGCGCGCTGCCACTGTCGAGCATCGCCCGGGCAAGGTCACGGTGGCGCTGTGGATAAAGTTTTTGCAACCCCGTGCCGAGCACTCCAATGGTCTGCCCTCCGGCTTTCAGCGCGGCCCGATGAGCGGCACCGTCAACGCCCAGCGCCAGCCCGCTGGTGATGGTGAACCCGGCTTGCGCCAGGCAGCGCGAAAACGCAGCCGCAGTATCCAGCGCCGGTGGTGAAGCACGCCTGCTACCCACAATCGCCAGCTGCGGATGCTCCAGCAAAGCGGGGTCACCGGCGACGAACAGCAGGGGTGGCGGGTCGTCGATTTCACTCAGCAATGCGGGGTAGCCAGGCCCGTCCCACATCAGCAAATGCTGGCCCGGGCGCTCTATCCAGGCCATTGCAGCCAATGCGCCGTCGCGCACTTCAGGGCTGCGACGGGCATCGATACTGGCGGCTGGCAACCCCAGCGCACGCCAGGCACTGGCCGGCGCACTGAGTGCCGATGAGGCATTGCCAAAGGCTTCGATCAGGGTAAGAAAGCGGCGCAGGCCGATGTCGGGGAGGCGATGCAGACGCAGCCGCGCCTCCAGTTCGGCAGGCGAGCAAGGCGACGAACGGAGTGTGCTCATGGGTGATCCTCCTTGATCGACAGGGGGCCATCGGCGTGGCACAACCTGTGGATAACTTTGTGGGTAATACTTTGAAAAGCTGTCCATTAAATGGCAGCTATCAAGCCCATAGAGACCCTAGCCGAGCTTTCACAGGTGCCTTGTCCACCGTTTCCCTTTATTATGTGTGCTCAGTTTTCAACCGACCGCACAGTGACTGCCTGACCGCCATGGCCATTTTGAACATTCTCGAATTTCCCGATCCGCGCCTGCGTACCATTGCCAAACCGGTAACGGTGTTTGACGACGCCTTGCGCCAGCTGATCGACGACATGTTCGAAACCATGTACGAGGCCCCGGGCATCGGCCTGGCAGCGACTCAGGTCAACGTACACCAGCAAGTCGTGGTGATGGACCTGAGCGAAGATCGCAGCGAGCCGCGCGTCTTCATCAACCCCAGCGTCGAAGAGCTGACCCATGACATGGGCCAGTACCAGGAAGGCTGCCTGTCGGTGCCGGGCTTCTACGAAAACGTCGACCGCCCGCTGCGCGTCCGGGTCAAGGCCCAGGACCGCGACGGCAAGCCGTACGAGCTGGAATGCGAGGGCCTGTTGGCGGTGTGCGTGCAGCACGAGTTCGATCACCTCAACGGCAAGCTGTTCGTCGACTACCTGTCGCAGCTCAAACGTGACCGGATCAAGAAGAAGCTGGAAAAGCAGCACCGCCAGCAAGCCTGATCCCCACCTTCCAGAAGGCTTGCTCCGGCAAGCCTTTTTCTTTTTCAAGAAGCGAGAACTCCATGCGCATCGTCTTCGCAGGCACTCCAGAGTTTGCCGCCGAACACCTCAAGGCCCTGCTCGACAGCCCGTACGAGATCGTGGCCGTCTACACCCAGCCCGACCGCCCGGCCGGGCGTGGCCAGAAGCTGATGCCAAGCGCGGTCAAGGCGCTGGCTGTGGCCCACGATATCCCGGTGTACCAGCCGCAGACCCTGCGCAACGCCGACGCCCAGGCCGAACTCGCCGCACTGAAGCCGGACCTGATGGTGGTGGTCGCCTACGGCCTGATCCTGCCGCAAGCTGTGCTGGATATCCCACGTCTGGGCTGCATCAACAGCCACGCCTCTCTGCTGCCGCGCTGGCGCGGCGCGGCGCCGATCCAGCGCGCCGTTGAAGCCGGTGACGCCGAGAGCGGCGTGACCGTGATGCGCATGGAAGCAGGTCTGGACACCGGCCCGATGCTGCTCAAGGTGGTGACCCCGATCAGCGCCGAGGACACCGGCGGTACCCTGCACGACCGCCTCGCCACCATGGGCCCGGGCGCCGTGGTGCAGGCCATCGCCGGCCTGGCCGATGGCAGCCTGCAAGGTGAAGTGCAGGACGATGCCCTGGCCACCTACGCCCACAAGCTGAACAAGGACGAAGCGCGCATCGACTGGAGCCGCCCGGCCGTGGAGCTTGAGCGCCTGATCCGCGCCTTCAACCCCTGGCCGGTGTGCCACAGCACCCTGGACGGCGAAAGCGTGAAGGTACTGGCCGCCAACTTGTCCACAGCCCAGGGCGCCCCCGGCGAAATCCTGTCGGCCAGCAAAGATGGCCTGGTGGTCGCCTGCGGTGACCAGGCCCTGAGCCTGACCCGCCTGCAACTGCCGGGTGGCAAGGCCCTCAACTTCGCCGACCTGTTCAACAGCCGCCGCGAGAAATTCGCCAGTGGCAAGGTGCTCGGCCAATGAACCCACGCCTGGCTGCCGCCCGTGCCTTGGCCGCTGTGCTCAGCGGCAAGGCTTCGCTGAACAGCTCGCTGCCGGCGCAACTGGACAAGGTCGATGAGCGCGACCGTGGCCTGACCCAGGACCTGGCCTTCGGCACCGCCCGCTGGCAGCCGCGCCTGGACCTGCTGGCCGCGCAACTGTTGCAGAAGCCGTTCAAGGCCGCCGACGCCGATGTGCAGGCGCTGCTGCTGGTCGGCCTGTACCAGCTGTTCTACAGCCGCATTCCGGCCCACGCAGCCATCGGCGAGACCGTCGGGTGTGCCGACAAGCTCAAGAAGCCTTGGGCAAAGGGCCTGCTCAACGCGGTGCTGCGCCGCGCCCAGCGTGAAGGGGAGGCACTGTTGGCCGACATGGAGCGCGACCCGGTGGTGCGCACCGCCCACCCGCGCTGGCTGCAGAAGTCGCTCAAGGCCTTCTGGCCTGAACAGTGGGAGGCCATCTGCGCCGCCAACAACGCCCACCCGCCGATGATCCTGCGGATCAACCGCCGCCATCACAGCCGCGACGCTTATCTAGCGCTGCTGGCCGAGGCCGGCATCGGCGCCAGCGCCTGCCAGTACAGCCGTGACGGCATCGTCCTGGCCGAGGCTTGCGACGTGCGCGGCCTGCCAGGCTTCGCCGAAGGTTGGGTGAGCGTGCAGGACGAAGCCGCGCAGCTGTCCGCCGACCTGCTGGAACTGGCCCCCGGCCAGCGCGTGCTCGACGCCTGCTGCGCCCCAGGCGGCAAGACCTGCCACCTGCTTGAAGCCGAACCGGGCTTGGCGCACATGGTCGCCATCGACCTCGAGGCCAAGCGCCTGACCCGCGTGCGCGAGAACCTCGACCGCCTCAAGCTCGATGCCGAGCTGATCGCCTGCGACGCCCGCGACACCGCCAGTTGGTGGGACGGCAAGCCGTTCCAGCGCATCCTGCTCGACGCCCCGTGCTCGGCCACTGGGGTGATCCGCCGCCACCCGGACATCAAGCTGACCCGCCAGGCCGACGACATTCCGGCCTTGGCCGCGCTGCAAGGTGAACTACTCGATGCCCTGTGGCCGACCCTGGAAGTGGGCGGCATGCTGCTGTACGCCACCTGCTCGAGCCTGCCGACCGAGAACACCGAAGTGATCGACGCCTTCCTCGCCCGCACCCCCGGTGCCCGCGAGCTGGACCTGGCCACCGAGGCCGGTCTGCGCCAGCCCCACGGGCGCCAGCTACTGGCCCAGGAAGGCGGCCACGACGGCTTCTACTATG
This sequence comes from Pseudomonas sp. FG36, assembly GCF_057809275.1. Taxonomy (NCBI): domain Bacteria; kingdom Pseudomonadati; phylum Pseudomonadota; class Gammaproteobacteria; order Pseudomonadales; family Pseudomonadaceae; genus Pseudomonas; species Pseudomonas sp. FG36. The sequence goes on along the minus strand of NZ_JBMDJQ010000056.1, from coordinate 1,824 downwards.
CCAAGCTGATCAAGATCGCCGCCTCGCGGTAAGCACAAGAACGTAGGGAGTAGTGGATGAAGATCATCATCCTCGGCGCAGGTCAGGTGGGCGGCACGCTGGCGGAACACCTGGCCAGCGAAGCCAATGACATCACCGTGGTCGATACCGATGGCGAGCGCCTGCGCGACCTCGGCGACCGCCTCGACATCCGCACCGTGCAAGGGCGCGCCTCGCTGCCGACGGTGTTGCGCCAGGCCGGCGCCGACGATGCCGACATGCTGGTGGCGGTGACCAACAGCGACGAGACCAACATGGTCGCCTGCCAGGTGGCGTACTCGCTGTTCCACACCCCGACCAAGATCGCCCGGGTGCGCGAGTCGGCCTACCTGACCCGCGAAGAACTGTTCGACAACGACCATATTCCGGTGGATGTGCTGATCAGCCCCGAGCAGGTGGTGACCAACTACATCAAGCGCCTGATCGAACACCCCGGCTCCCTGCAGGTGATCGACTTCGCCGAAGGCAAGGCCCAACTGGTGGCTGTCCGGGCCTACTACGGCGGGCCGCTGGTCGGCCAGCAACTGCGTCAGATCCGCGCCCACATGCCCAACGTCGACACCCGCGTGGCGGCCATCTTCCGCCGCGACCGGCCGATCACCCCACAGGGTGACACGGTGATCGAGGCCGACGACGAAGTGTTCTTCATCGCCGCGAAGAAGGACATCCGCGCGGTGATGGGCGAGTTGCGCCGCATCGACGAGAGCAACAAGCGCGTGGTCATCGCCGGTGGCGGGCAGATCGGCGAGCGCCTGGCCGAGGCCATCGAGAGCCGCTACCAGGTGAAGATCATCGAGATGAACCCGGCCCGTTGCCGCCAGCTCTCCGATACCCTGGAAAGCACCGTGGTGCTGCAGGGCAGCGCCTCGGACAAGGACCTGATGCTCGAAGAGAACATCGCCGACGCCGACATCTTCCTGGCCCTGACCAACGACGACGAGGCCAACATCATGGCGTCGCTGCTGGCCAAGCGCCTGGGCGCGCGCAAGGTGATGACCATCATCAACAACCCGGCCTATGTCGACCTGGTGCAGGGCGGCGACATCGACATCGCCATCAGCCCGCAGTTGGCCACCATCGGTACCCTGCTGGCCCACGTGCGCCGTGGCGATATTGTCAGCGTGCATTCGCTGCGCCGCGGTGCGGCCGAGGCCATCGAGGCCGTGGCCCATGGCGATTCGAAGTCGAGCAAGGTGGTCGGCAAGGCCATCGAGGACATCAACCTGCCGCCGGGCACCACCATCGGCGCAATCATCCGCGAAGACGAAGTGATGATCGCCCACGACGACACGGTGATCGAGTCTGGCGACCATGTGATTCTGTTCGTTGTGGATAAAAAGCATATTCGGGACGTGGAGAAGCTGTTCCACGTGGGCTTGAGTTTCTTCTAGGAGGGAAGGGCATGCGTGAATCGCTGGAGAAGATGCTGGCCAAGGGTGTGGATAACCCGCTGCTGCGCTTTGGCTTGGGCAAGGCCTGGCTGGACGAGGGCAATGGCGCTGAGGCGGCGGTGCACCTGGCCAGCCGCGTGAAGCAGGACCCCAAGTATTCGGCGGCATGGAAGCTGCTGGGCAAGGCGTATCAGCTCAGCGGAGATCTGGCTGGCGCGCGCAAGGCCTGGGAGGAGGGGATAGTCGCGGCGCAGGCCCATGGCGACAAGCAGGCCGAGAAGGAGATGACGGTGTTTCTCAAGAAGCTGAACAAGGCCAACACCTGAGTCAGAACTACGTCGTGGGGGGGGGGGGGGGGGGGGGGGGGGGGGGGGGGGGGGGGGGGGGGGGGGGG
>NZ_JBMDJQ010000055.1:0-24730 GCF_057809275.1 Pseudomonas sp. FG36 | reverse complement strand
TAAGCAAGCAGCATGACTTAGAGGTCAGACGCGACAACCACCTTGAAAAACGCCGCTTTGAAGAAACCGATAAAACAAACATCTGGTCCTGCGCGTTGCGCAACGCCATCGGCGGTGAATCCACACTCGCGCAGGCCCTGGAAGCATTCATCCAGGCCCCTGAAGGCGGTATCGGCAAGCGCGAAGTGCAATGTGCCTTGCATGATAAACACACCCGCAGGGTCATCCATCAGTGGACCTGCACGTTGGACTACATCGCCGGCGAAGACGCCCTGTCGGCGCGGGTAAAGGCCTTCGCAGACAGCATCGACGCCAATATCCAGATCCAGCACATCATTCACGACAGCGGCGAAGTGCTGACCTCCAGGAGTGATAAAACCCAAACCGCCTGGACACTGAAACTGCCGGCTGCGCTGGACCTTGAGCTGACTGTGAGTGACGCGCGAACTCATGACGCCGCGAATGCGTTGAGCACCAACCCGGGCGCCTTGCTGATGGAGCTGGCCACCCCCTACCTGATCTCTACCCAGCCCAACGGCTACCTTCCCGACATGAGCGACTTCGCCCTGGAGCGGGTCGGCAGCCTAGAGGGAGGCTGGAGCAGTTGCAGCACGATCAAGGCCGGGCGCGCGCTGAGCGAAGGCGAAGTGCTGAGTGCCTTCCTGATCGACCGCCTGGATGGCGATATCCGCAGAATCGATTACACGCCGCCAAAGGAAAAACTCACCGCCGCATTGTGGCCAAAAGCCTTCGCCGAGCATCTTGCGACAGCCGGTGAGGCCATTACGGCAGGCGCATGGAGCGATACCAACACGTTTTCCACCGCCACCAAGCCCTTGCGCCTGTGGAGCCCCGTGCGCTACCGAGCCTTCAGCACCGCGCCTTTTGCCGGCAACATCGTGCAGGTACTGGCGTGCGACGACTCCTTTAGCCCAAGTGAAGGGGTCACGCTGTGTTTGCAGGTACGCGATGTGACCGCCCAGGCGTTGTACGAGCATCACTTTTTCACGCCTACCGCCGCCCAAGCGGGCGATAACTGGTCCCAGGCGCTATGCGAACAGATCAACCGCGACAGCCGTTTGCTGCGTGCAGGCGTGCTCGACGGTTGCAGTGTGACCCCTGCTAAAAGCGGCAATGCCTTCTGGGCGCCGCAATGCGCCGAGCTTTGCGTGACCCTGACTGAAGCGCGCTGGTGGCAAAGCCAGGCAGTCGAAAGCGCAGGGGCTCTGAAAGAAGGGCAAACGGTACAGGCGTGGGTTTACGACGCATTCTCCCATCGCTTGCTCGCCAAGCATGAGTGGGCCCCTACTGCAGCCCAGCGCGCAGCCGGTAAATGGCAGGCGGCTTGGGCGCATGCACTCAACGCGTCGAGCGTGGCGCCTTACCTGCGAGTAGCCACGCACAACCCCCAGGCTGAAATAGACGACGAGGCTGACAACCTGCACCTGTGGCAACGCGGTGATGCACTGCGCATCTTCACTTCCCTGCCTGATGCCGCCAATCGCTTGCCCGGCCCAGACTTGAAATCTGTCTGGAAAAACAAAATCGTGGATGCCGTGCTCATCACCGTGCGCCACCCGGCCAGCCGCAGGCTCCTTCACCGTGCCCTGTTCAAACCTCAGGACGGCGCTGACGTCACCGACAAGAGCGCCTGGCTTACAGCCTTGGCCAATTTCCTCAAAGAAAAGGCTTGGCCAGAGGTCCAGGTTGGGGCGGTCACTGCGCCGCTCTGCGTCCCTCGATACTCGGAATTGCAAATTACCCTGGACAACGTTGGTGATGGCGAAACCTGGAGCGACGGCGACTATGTCAAGTACCTACTGGAGACCGACGACTGGCCCGGCCGCACACCCGCCGAAAAAGCCACGTTCAACGTGACCTCGGCCGACGCGACCGTGCAGGTGAGCGTGCAGTCGTTGAACGGAGAACTGGAGTTCAGGCTGGACAAGGCTGCCCATGATAAAGGCTACCGTATAGCCGCCTGTGTACCCCGCCCCAATGCGCACCCACAATGGCCGGTGGAGGTCACCGAAACCAAGGTGACCTGGGCCGGGCCGATCGACAACCAGGGTTACGACCTTCACCTGACCTACCCGGAAAGTGCTCGCGACAGCACCAAGTTGACTGTAGGCCATATCGGTGCCTTCCACCCCACCCGCTTCTGGCATGCTGCGAAAGCCGTCGAGTTCACCCCGCCGGCGCCGATGGCGGCCTACACGCCAAGCAGTTTCCTTTGCGAGGACTACGGCAACACCAACCATTCCGAAGTTTTCGACACCAGCCACCAGGACCGCACCGGTGTCGACGAGCGCAGCGGCCTGTTCCATGCCCATTATCCGATCGCCACACTGCAAGGCTTGCACGGGCTTGGCCCGGTGTGCGACCTGACCCTGCACTACTCAGCGCTGCGCGCCAACGAAGCCGGGCTCGGGGATGGCTGGGCCTGGCGGTTCTCGCGGATGATCACCAGCGCCGTTCAGGCGAACGACCACCGCTTGCTCACGCTGGCCGACGGCACCCCGGTTTACTTCAGCGAAGAACAGTGGAAAAACCTGGGTGAAGGCAAGGCCGTCAGGACCAAGGCTTGTCGCGTGAGCTGCACCAAGGACTACAGCACCTTCACGATCGAATTCCCGAGCGGGCGACAGGAAATCCTGAGCAAACCCACTGCCGCGGGCAGCGATGAGGTTGAACCCAACGAAGCCTTTCGCCAAACCGTGCTTGGGTTGCTGAAGGCCATCAAGAGCAAAAGCTACCCGGCTGACAAGCCCGCGGACTGGACGCAATATGTGCTTATGGCGATCCTGCCTGCCGCCTGGTTCGGCGCTACCGCACTTGATTTCCATGAGGCTGTGAGGGCTTGGGAAAATCATGCCAACACAAAGGAGCTGGACAAGCGGATCGCGCAGTACGAGCGGCCGTTCGTGCAGCTGCTGCCATCACGTATCGTCTCGCAGTACGGTGAAGCCCTGGACCTGGAATGGAAGCGCCAGCAGGGCCAGTTCCTGTTGATGGGCATCAAGAGTGGGGGGTGCACACTGTTCAGCGCCGAGTACCTGACCCCGTCTGAAGCCAAGGGAAGCCAGGTGAACATGCAGCTCTGGCCGGGTACCGACGAAGCCTTTACCGTCGAACTCCAGCTCAAGGATTATTTGTTGCGCACCCTCAAGCGCGTGCAGAACGAGACCGTCTTGCAGCAGGTGGACTGCGGTTATGACGATGACCCGACCCTGGACAGGGTGCTGTGCCGCCTTGAAGAGCTCGACGGCTCTGTTGAATGCGTCCAGTACAAGAAAGAAGACGCGCAGTTGAAGGGTTCGCCAGCCCTGCCACGGGTAACCCTGCATGCGCTATTGCCGGGGCATGGGCAACAGAACCATATCGACCGCTATACCTACACGGGCAGTTTCCAGCACCCGGATGACCAACTGTTCATCAGCCAGGTGAGAACGGGCACGCACGCGTCGATAGTGCACGAGCTGCATTGCTATGGTCTCGACGAACAAGGCAACCGGACGCCACAGCTGCGCGGCTCCGGGGACAGCTCAGGCCACTCGCTGGAGTTTTCCCTGCGCCAAGAGCGGGCGACGATGACCTTCAAATACAACGGTTGGGGCGATGAGCTGGCCGAGGTCGTCAATAACATTGTGATCAAACTCGACGGGTCGCAATTCCGTATCACCGCCGACGCTCCCGCCATGGAGCGCCGAGATGCAGTGTTACAGTTGCTGTGGACGTATTCCACGAAGAACAGGAGGCTGATACACGAGGCAATCAAGGGCATGCTCAGCCTCGCGAGCAAGGCGCAGCGCGAGAGTTTGGGTAAAACGGTAGAGGCGACCACTGTCGTGACCGATGCCCTGGATCGCCGAATCCGCTTGTATGTTGCGGGCTCACATTCGATTCACTATTGCTATTACCACGCTGCGGAGGTAATGCTTCACGACAATAAGCAGGGAAACTGGCTAGCGCAAAAGGTATCGGAGCTCCTTGGAGAAGTGCCGACGCTGGAGTGCCCTTTTGTTCCGGACTATGCCGACGCCCCCCTGATGGCGGAGTACCAATGTGACGATTATGGAAACCCCCAGAGCCTCAAGCTCTACAGTTACCGTAAAGTCACCCGCGACGCGCGCGAATACCTGGAACTGGCTGACTTTGTAATCATCGAGGGTCTAAAAGGTAGCCTGACCAACGACATCCTGGACCAGAACGCAGACTGGAAGCTGGCAGGACTTGAGGCGCTGGACCACCGAATCACTACCGCCAGCACGGTTCCTGAGCGCAAGAAAACCTCCAGCAAGGAAAGCAAGGTTGTGGAATGGTCGATCACCAACAAACAGGTGACGCACCACAGCGGCCAGACCCTGGAAGTGACCCATGTTCAGAAGTTTGTGGACAATCCAAACGCGCCCGGCATCCAGGTCACCGTCAGCACAACCACTGCTGGGGGTACCACCCAAGTAAGCAGCACGTTGCGCTCACGGTATAGCAGGCGTGCTTTGCAATACGTGGAAAATGGCCTTGAAACGCACTTCACGCGGGATGCTTCAGGGCGGGTCACCCAGGAGGCACGCTACCGACTGGCGACGGGTAGCAGCGGTAAATCCGCCAAGCAGGCGGTCGACGAGCGCATCACCTCAGCGTACAGCGCCGATGGTACGCAGGTAACCCACACCTACCTTGATAGCAGTCAGCGCCTGGAGTACCTCGATGGGCTGCAACGCAGCTGGCGCAGCCTGTGGCGCAGATCGGCGAACGAGGGTTATGTGCCCGTTGATGAATGCTGTTTCAACGACCTGGATGAATCCGTGCTCGGGAGCTGGTCATGGGATTACCTGCCGGGTGGGCAGGCTGTGCGCAAGGATTCACCTCTGCGCAGACTCGCGGGCAGGTGCCCATGGTTGGAGCAGGAAACGAAGCCTGAGCCTGCTTTGACTGGAACTGAAGAAATTGTTGTTGAAAGGCTGCCCAGCCCCCCCACGCCCCCCCCATTTTTTTATAGGGCAGACGCAGAGGAATTTGTCCATGAAGTATTAAACATCATTGCGAAGGTGGATCGAAGCGCCCCCTTAAAAAATATAAAATACGAACAAAATCGCGAAGAAGAACTCATCGGCAACGCCCCGAGCAAAGAAGTAACTACATTCAGCTATGCCTGCCTGAAACTCATAGACCTGAAATACCGCTACAACGTATACATCAACAATCCATACCAACTATTTAAAACAATTCAGGCCATTGCCGGACTCAAAAATTCTGACGGGCTTGAAGAGTTCGCCTCAGAGGTAAGCACATGGGATCCGAGCCCGGAATGGCAACTTAAAAAGGAAAAAATTAACGACTTTAACTCTAAAGGTAACATCACCGAAATTATCGATTTATTTTATGTTGAAAAATATATTGGCTACAGCGACCCCATGCGCATCAACCTGCGCTCCAAGTCTGACATGGAGGATGCACTTGCAGAGGCATTAAATTACTCAGCAGCAATCCAGCTCACCGACGCTTTATCCCTCTCTACGAAAGACCTCACCATTCAGGTCACCGAGCAATCGGGCCTCGGCCCGCAGTGCCTGTCCACACGAACCACCACGACCACGGCAATCTCGAAGGGTTTTTTCAATCGCGCCATGGAGTGGAAGGACGATACCGGCAAACAGCAATTGCAAGTCGAGCAGTTCTACGACAGCAATGGGCATATCGTCTCCCACACCCGTACTGTCGGCGAACAAACTCAAGCCTACAGACTGTCACGCGACTTGCTTGGCCGGATAACCAAAGTACGACGACCCGATGGCACCGTCATCAAACGCACCTATCACGGTTTCAGCAACCAGGTTACGAAGCTGACCGTAGACGGCAAGGTCATGGCGACGCAAACGTTGACAGACTCAGGCAAGCTGCAATCACGAAAGGTGGGCAGCCGCGAATACGGGTTTGCCGACCAAGCCGTGACCCTACCCGATAAAACCAGGCTGCAAACGCTCCAGGATGCCGACGGGGCGCGCTTCCAGGCTGGTGACAATGCACTGTACAGCACAACCCAGGAAGCCGGGGCGACCGTGGTGAGTGCCGCGCCCGGGGGCAAGGGCTGGCGGCACACATTCGCCAGCGCGCAAGTGCCAGGCCGGCGGAATATCACCGAAAAAACGCCCCGGGGCACTGTAGTGGGCCATGAATGGCAAACCCTTCGCGGGCAACGCATCGCCACCCGCCGTGCCAATGGCCGCTGGCAGCGGGTGTTCACCGACAGTGAAGAGCGGGTATTACGCACCTGTGAGGAACATGAGGACGTGGTGTACCGCTACGACGAGCTTGGCCGCCTGCAAGCGCGCCAGGCCCATGCCCTGACAGGCGAAGGGCAGTGGCAGGTCCACAGCGAGTGGGATGGCTTCAACCGCGAGACGGTACGCACTTTCCTGCGCAATGGCGTGGCGTGCTTCAGCCAGCAGTTGGCCTGGCGCGGCGATGGCCGCCTGGAAAGCAAGGCCAGTTACCAGGACGGCAAGCTGCTGCGCACCGAACGCTTCACCTACGACGAGCTCGACCGCCTTGCAAGCTATGCCTGCGACGCGAAGCAAGCAGCACTTTGCCCTCAAGATAGCAATGGCACACCGATCAAGGCACAGACCTTCACATGGGACGCCTTCGACAACCTCACCCAGTGCACAAGTACCCCGTTCGACGGGGATGCCGTAACGGAAACATTCACCTTCGACAGCACTGCCGACCCCACCCGCCTGACTTCGCTGAAAACCGGCAAGCAAACAACCCGCCTGAAGTGGAACAGCAATGGTCACCTGGAGGCAGACACCCAGAAACGAGCGCTGACCTACAATGCCGCCGGCCAGCTCGACAGCGTCAAGGATGCCAAAGGCGCCCTGTTGGCCCGCTATGAGTACGACGCTCTGCAACGCCTGGCGATGCAGTATTCCGAGCACGACCAGACCACACGTGAACTGCGATACGACGGCGATGAGCTGATTGGCCAGGTCTGTTTCGACAAAGCCGGCGAGGCAACCCGCAGCACCTGCATTTCGCCGGGCCTGGCGCAGTATGACGACAACCAGGTGCGCTGGCTGATCGACGACCCCCAGGTCGGTATCGTTGGGCAGGTCCTCGACGGCGAACTGCAACTGGCTCCGTTGTTGCCGTTCGGCGAAGGCGCTTCGCTGGAAGGCGTGGTCAATGGCTACAACGGCATGCGCCGTGACCCGGTAACGGGCCAGTATCATGCCGGTAACGGCTACCGCTGCTACGACCCTGCCCTGCGCCGGTATGCCCAGCCCGACTGGCTGAGCCCCTTCGGCGAAGGGGGCATCAATGATTACGCCCATTGTCCGGACCCGGTCAACCTTCACGACCCCAGCGGCGCAATCATGCTTAGCCGCTGGGGGCAAGATCGGGACCTGAGCATGTATCAACAGGCGCTCCGGGAAACACAGCCCATGCCGGTAGGCGGCCGGTGGCGCGGGATCGCACTGTCCGTTGCCCTGACCGTGGTGGGTGTCGCCGCTTCGGTGATGAGCGGTGGCGCTGCCTCGGCATTCTTCATGGCGATGACCACCTGCGCGATTCTATCGTGTGGTTTTGAAGTTGCCGCCGCACTGACGGAGGACAGCAACCCTGAGCTGTCCAGGAAGCTGGGCCATGCCTCATTGGTGTTCGGCGTGCTGTCACTGTTTGAAAGCGCATTGGGCTTGATCAAGAAACTGCCAACACTGATCAAAAACGGGATGCGAACGATGCGCCAGTTGGGGAAAACCCTACGGATGAAAGTACGCACATGGCGGGCACCTAACAGGGTGCGCCCGACCGGCCTTCCCAAGGCCAGGGAAGCATGGACACAAATGGCGCCCAAAACTCGCCAGGGCTTTCTGGCCAAGGCAATGGACTATGCCGAGCGGGTACTCGACTACCTTGGCCACTCGGAGCGTCTCAACTTCAGCAGATTGGCCTATACACGTGCCGGGTTGCTTGGCAAACCGTTGCAGTTCTTGCATCACATACACAGCCTTGCCATCTTGCCACGCGGATTCACGGCGGCGGCATGGGTGACGGGCAAAGCAGTAGAGGCCTACATCGTGCAAGGGTCAGTCTTCGCCATTATCGCGTGGGCTAAAAATGACAGTTCGGGGCCGGCGAGTCTGTGGGGTCGTTACTCCGTTCCCATGGATCAACACTTCCGTTGGAGCCATGGCGGCGGCGGGCATCTGTTGAGCTGAGCCCATTGGGCTGTGCCGGTTGCTGCACACCCTGCAGCAGCCGACGACGGTTGAAAACGGCATTTTCTGAAACCGGGCACTGGTTTAGCATTGCGTACACAACCCAGCGGCGCCCCACACGTAGGCAGTGAGAGTGATGAGCGATGTCAAAGTTGCAAAGGTCAAGCTGTACAACAGCAAGTTGAAAGCGGGCTTTCTCGACCATGAAATTGACGAAGACGATGTCGTTCTGCCGAGGGAGTCGGTGGGCAGTCTTGACCTGAAAAATGGCGACAAAGTGTCGTTCAAGGTTCAACAAAAAGCGGGCAGGCATTACGCCATTGATGTGCAACTCAAGAAGTAGTCAAGCGCTGAGCTCAGCCCGAAAAAAGTGGCCTTGAGAGCGAATGCCAGTCAGGCAAACTGACTGGCATTTTCATGAGGAGAGGTATATCGATGCCCAAGCCCCAGTTCTGCCATCAATCCGCTACGCCAACTACCCGGAATCGCTGTACGCAAAAATGTACTTGAATTTCGTCGCGGCTGGCGGATTCAGGCAGACTGCGCTGGAACGAAAAAAGACGCCGAAGCGTCTATTTTCAATGATCTAAAGACTCCAATGGAATTCTGTAGATCGATATTTGGAGCGGGAAACGAGACTCGAACTCGCGACCCCGACCTTGGCAAGGTCGTGCTCTACCAACTGAGCTATTCCCGCGTCGTGATGGGTGCCATTCTAGCGATTTACAGAACGGCGTCAACCCCTTGATTCAAAAAAACTTTTACTTCTGCTCCGAACCTTCGCGCAGGTGCGGCCAGGCGGCCACCAGGTAGTGCACCATCGATACCAGGGTCAGCCCCGCCGCCACCAGCAGCAAGCCGTAGCCCAGCACCACCCAGAAGGTCAGCAGCGGCGGGTTGGCCAGCAGGATCACCAGCGCCAGCATCTGCGCGGCGGTCTTCCACTTGCCCAGGTTCGACACCGCCACATGGGCGCGGGCGCCGAGTTCGGCCATCCACTCGCGCAGCGCCGAGACCACGATCTCGCGGCCGATGATCACCGCCGCCGGTAGCGTCAGCCAGAAGTTGGCGTGCACCTGCACCAGCAGCACCAGGGCCACGGCGACCATCAGCTTGTCGGCCACCGGGTCGAGGAAGGCGCCGAACGGGGTGCTCTGCTGCAGCCGACGCGCCAGGTAGCCGTCGAGCCAGTCAGTGGCGGCGGCGATGGCGAACACCGTGCTGGCGGCCATGTAGCTCCAGTGATAGGGCACATAGAACAGCAGGATGAAGATCGGGATGAGCAGGACGCGTAGAACGGTGAGCAGGTTTGGAATATTCATCGGTACGACTGGCTGCGAGTTGAACCCGGCATTCTACTCGCTATGCAGGCTGGCATAAATCGACTCGGCAAGCTTTTTACTGATGCCGGGGGCCTTGGCGATCTCGTCGACACTGGCGCGGTTGAGCTCCTGCAGGCCGCCGAAATGTTTCAGCAAGTCGCGGCGGCGCTTGGGCCCGACCCCGGCGACGTCCTCCAGGCTCGAGGTGCGCCGGGCCTTGCCGCGCCGGGCGCGGTGGCCGGTGATGGCGAAGCGGTGGGCTTCGTCGCGGATCTGCTGGATCAGGTGCAGGGCCGGCGAGTCGCCCTTGAGGGTGAACTCGTGGGCCACGTCGTTCAGGTAGAGAGTTTCGAAACCGGCCTTGCGGGTCACGCCCTTGGCCACGCCGAGCAGGGTGAGATCGGTAAGGCCGAGCTCCTGCATCACCTCGCGGGCCATGTTCAGCTGGCCCTTGCCGCCGTCCACCAGCAGCACGTCGGGCAGCTTGCCCTCGCCGTCCTTGATCCGCCCGTAACGGCGCATCAGCGCCTGGTGCATGGCGGCGTAGTCGTCGCCAGCGGTCACGCCTTCGATGTTGAAGCGGCGGTAGTCGGATTTGAGCGGGCCTTCCGGGCCGAACACCACGCAGCTGGCCACGGTGGCCTCACCGCTGGAGTGGCTGATGTCGTAGCACTCCAGGCGCTGCGGCACTTCGTCCAGGCCCAGTACCTGGGCCAGCGCCTCGAAGCGGGCGGCCATGTGCTGGCGGTTGGCCAGGCGGGCGTTGAGGGCCTGCTCGGCGTTGGTCACCGCCAGTTGCTGCCAGCGCGCCCGCGTGCCGCGCACACGGTGGCTGATGCTCAGCTCGCGGCCGCGCAGGGTCTGCACCGCCTCGCTGATGGCGGCGAAGTCATCATGCACCACGTTGACGATCAGCTCGCCCGGCAGCTCGCGCTCGGCGTTGCCGAGGTAGTACTGGGAAAGGAACGCGGCCATGACCTCGGCCACCTCCTCCTCGATGCCCACCTGGGGGAAGAAGTTCTTGCTGCCCAGCACCCGGCCGCCACGCACGCTGATCAGGTGCACGCAGGCACCGCCCGGGTTGACGAAAGCCGCCACCACGTCGACATCACCGGAGCCGCCCTCCATGTACTGTTGGTCCTGGACCCGCCGCAACAGGGCGATCTGGTCGCGCAGCTCGGCGGCCTTCTCGAAATTCAGGGCCATGGCGGCCCTTTCCATCTCGGCATTGAGTTCGTTGCCCAGCTGCTGGCTGCGCCCCTCGAGGAACATCACCGAGTGACGCACGTCCTCGGCGTATTCCTCGGGCGTCACCAGGCCCACGCACGGCCCCTTGCAGCGCTTGATCTGGTACTGCAGGCACGGGCGGGTGCGGTTGGCGTAGTAGCTGTCTTCGCACTGGCGCACCGAGAACGCCTTTTGCAGCAGGCTCAGGCATTCGCGGATGGCACCTGCGCTGGGGTACGGGCCGAAGTAGCGGCCCTTGGCTTTCTTCGCGCCGCGATGGATACCCAGGCGTGGGAATTCCCCGTCAGACAGGAATACGTATGGGTAGGACTTATCGTCACGCAGCAGGATGTTGTAGGGCGGGCGCCATTCCTTGATCAGCGTCTGCTCGAGCAGCAGCGCCTCGGTTTCGTTGGCGGTGATGGTGGTCTCGACCTGGGCGATACGCCCCACCAGGGCAGCCGTCTTCGGCGCAAGACCGGTCTTGCGAAAATAGCTGGCCAGGCGCTTCTTGAGGTTCTTGGCCTTGCCCACGTACAACAGGCGGGCCTCGCCGTCGAACATCCGGTAAACGCCCGGGCGACCGCTGCAGGTCGCCAGGAACGCACTTGCATCAAAAGGTTGGGACATGAGGTGTGCTTAAAGACTTGCGTCGACCATACCGTGACGGACGGCCAGCAAGGTCAGTTCGACGTCGCTGGTGACCGAGAGTTTTTCGAAGATTCGATAACGGTAAGTATTGACGGTCTTGGGCGACAGACACAACTTGTCAGAGATGATCTGCACCTTCTGGCAGCCGACGATCATCAGCGCAATCTGGATTTCCCGCTCGGACAGCGCATCGAACGGCGACCCCTGGGGCTGGAACGACTTGAGCGCCAACTGCTGGGCGATCTGCGGGCTGATGTAGCGCTGGCCGGCGAAGGCCAGGCGGATGGCCTGGACCATCTCGTCGAGCCCGGCGCCCTTGGTCAGGTAGCCCGCGGCCCCCGCCTGCAACAGGCGGGTGGGAAACGGATCTTCCTCGCACACGGTCACCGCGACCACCTTGGTGTCCGGGTGACTGCGCAACAGTTTGCGCGTGGCCTCCAGGCCGCCGATCCCTGGCATCTTCACATCCATCAGCACCACGTCCGGCTTGAGCTCGCGGGCCAGTTTGAGGGCGGACTCGCCAGAGTCCGCCTCCCCCACCACCTGCAGCCCGTCGATGTCGGCCAGCATGCGTGTGATGCCGGTACGCACCAGATCGTGATCGTCGACCACCAGGACCCTAATCAAGCAGACACCTCGTCAGTGGGGCGATTGGATCCCGCCACCTTAACAAAATTTTTCACAACGAACCTAGCGCAAAGCGTCATGGAAATATGCCTGCCGGTCAGGCCGGCGCATGCGCAACCCTTCATGGCCACCTTCTTCACCCGCGAGGCGGTTGAGCAGGTGCCACACCGCAGCCTGGTCGGCCGACGGCAGGCGGCGAAAGGCGCCTAGCAGGCGGTTCTCATCCGAGGTCAGGCTGTCCAGGGGCGCTGGGGTGTGCACGCCACTGAGCACATACAGCGCATCCACGCCGCGGCTTGCGACCGCCGCGAGATAGTCCATGCGCGGCGTGCGTTCGCCGCTCTCGTATTTGCCCTGGGCGTTGGGCTCGACACCGCCGATATCGCCAAAAATGCGCTGGGTCAGGCCCAGGCGTTCGCGCTCTTCTCTGAGTCGCGGACCAAATCCGTTCATCTGCTTGCCTCCTTTGCATGAATGGAAGACGGGTGCATCCCGCACCCGAGTGAATGTCTGCACAATCGTCCGGCACTATGCCAATTGGATCCAATCGTTGCAAGCCATCATTGCGCCACGCCCTGGATCAGGGGGGACAGAAGACATGCCACCACAGTGGGTTCAGCACTGCCGTCTGCAGGCTTTGCATCGCCCGCGCAAGGGTTTGCCGGCGATGGCGGACAACACGAAAGAACCTGAATGACATTAATCGGCCAGCAGAAAAACGTGCGGGACACGCCACTGCAAGAATCACGAAAAACCACCGTTTTGACGCCATTATGTCGACACCAATTAGATAATCATTTTTTTGACGCCCAACTTACATCAAACTTTAACTCATTGTTTTTAAAGGATTTTTTAACTAACAAAACAAACTTTAAGAAAATTCCAAACAAACTAACCAACAACGCTTGCCGCACTATCAGAAAACTCCTTAGGATGTAAAAAGACCACCACGAAACAGCCTGCACCGCTACCTATCTAGCGCGGCTTGATCCTGCGCGTCTGGCATTTGCATAACTTCTTGAACTGAGTATCTCGGCCGGCCTTGCGCCGCGCCTGGGGAGAGGGATCTATGAACATCAGTATCTTCGGACTTGGCTATGTGGGGGCGGTCTGCGCCGGTTGCCTGTCGGCACGTGGGCATCAGGTGCTGGGGGTGGATGTCGCCCAGGCGAAGATCGACATGATCAACCAGGGCCGCTCGCCCATCGTCGAGCCGGGCCTGGAGCAACTGCTGCTCGACGGCGTGCGTCAGGGGCGCCTGCGCGGCACCACCGATGTGCAGGCGGCGATCCTCGCCACCGAGCTGTCGCTGCTGTGCGTCGGCACCCCGAGCAAGGCCAATGGCGACCTCGACCTGGTGTACATGGAGGCGGTGTGCCGCGAGATCGGCGCGGCCCTGCGCGACAAGGCCAGCCGTCACACCGTGGTGGTGCGCAGCACGGTACTGCCGGGCACGGTGAAGAACGTGGTCATCCCGCTGCTCGAGCAGGCCTCGGGCAAGCAGGCCGGGCGCGACTTTGGCGTGGCGGTCAACCCGGAGTTCCTGCGCGAGAGCACGGCGATCCAGGACTACTACTTCCCGGCCATGACCGTGATCGGCGAACTCGACAGTCGTTCCGGCGACCTGCTCGCCTCGCTGTACCAGGGCCTGGACGCGCCGGTGATCCGCAAGTCGATCGAGGTCGCCGAACTGATCAAGTACACCTGCAACGTCTGGCACGCCACCAAGGTCAGCTTCGCCAACGAGATCGGCAACATCGCCAAGGCCTCGGGGGTCGATGGCCGCGAAGTGATGGACGTGGTCTGCCAGGACTACAAGCTCAACCTGTCGCGCTACTACCTGCGCCCAGGCTTCGCCTTTGGCGGTTCATGCCTGCCCAAGGACGTGCGCGCCCTCACCTACCGCGCCAGCCAGTTGGACGTGGCGCACCCGCTGCTCGGCTCGATCATGGCCAGCAACCGCAGCCAGGTGCAGACCGCCTTCGACCTGGTGACCCAGGCCGGCAAGCGCCGCATCGCCCTGCTGGGCCTGGCCTTCAAGGCCAACAGCGACGACCTGCGCGAGAGCCCGCTGGTGACCCTGGCCGAGCAGTTGATCGGGAAAGGTTACGAGCTGCGTATCTTCGACGCCAACGTCGAGCATGCACGGCAGTTCGGCGCCAACCGCCAGTACATCGAGCAACAGATCCCTCATGTCAGCGCCCTGCTGCGCAGCGACCTGCAACAGGTGATCGATGAAGCCGAGGTGATCGTGGTGGGCAACAACGACGAACGCTTCGTACAGGCGCTCGACGCCGGCAAGCAGGTGATCGACCTGGTCGGCTTCATGGCCGGCGGCAGCAACGCCCAACACCACGGCATCTGCTGGTAAGGCACGCCGATGCCCGCCCCTGCGGCGGGCCCCGACCCAAGGAGCTACAGCGCCATGGAACGACAACGACAGCGGCCTCTCGCGGCCCCGGGCTATCTGCGCGCAGCGGCCACCTTCTGTGCCTGGGCAATGCTCGCCGGGCTCATCGCGCTGGCCGCGCAGATGGTCGCGCCACAGTACCTGGACCCAGGCCATCACCAGTTCATCTTCATCATCGGCACCCTGGGCATGTGGCGCTACGGCAATGCCATCGTCCACTACCTGCGCGGCATGTACTTCCTGCACTGGCGCTTCCCACGCCTGCGCCGCCAGGTCGAGCGCCTGGGCAACGCGGCATTGCCATCGCACATGTTCATGGTGGTGACCAGCTTTCGCATCCCCACCCACACCACCTTCAAGGTATACCAGTCGGTGTTCCAGGAGGTGCAACGACTCAAGGTGCCGTGCACGGTGATCGCCTCGATCGTCGAGAAAGGTGACGAGCAGTTCATCAAGGACATCATGCGCGACGAGGTACAGGGCCGCGACGATATTCGCCTGGTCATCGTCCGCGCCCGCGGCACCGGCAAGCGCGATGGCCTGGCCCACGCCTTCCGTGCCTTGTCGCGGCAGATGCCGCTGGAAGATGCGGTGGTCGGCGTGGTCGACGGCGACACCATGATGCTGCCCGGCTGCGTCGAGCGGGCAGTCAAGCTGTTCACCGTGCTGCCCGACGTCGGTGGCCTGACCACCAACGAGTTCTGCGAGGTCGAGGGCAGCCGCTGGATGCGCCAATGGCACTCGATGCGTTTCGTCCAGCGGCACATCAACATGTGTTCGATGGCCCTGTCGCATCGGGTGCTGACCCTGACCGGGCGGCTGTCGTTCTTCCGCGCCGGGGTGATGACCGACCCGGCGTTCATCCGCGACGTCGAGGCGGACTTCCTCGAGCACTGGCGCCTGGGCCGCTTCCAGTTCCTCACCGGCGACGACAAGTCCAGCTGGCTGAGCCTGATGCGCGCCGGCTGGGACACCTTCTACGTGCCCGACAGCCACACCCTGACCGTCGAGCACCCACCCAGCGACAGCTTCTGGGTCGCCACCCGCCAGTTGATGTTCCGCTGGTACGGCAACTCGCTGCGGCAGAACTTCCGCGCCACCGCCCTGCTCGGCCGCGCGCGCCTGGGGCTGTTCACCCTGTACGTGCTGCTCGACCAGCGGGTGTCGATGTGGACCTGCCTGATGGGCCTGACCGCTTCGGTGGTGGCCGGCCTGGTATTCGGCATCCAGTACCTGCTGGTGTACCTGTTCTGGGTGCTGATCTCGCGCAGCCTGGTGACCGTGCTGTTCATCTTCGCCGGGCACCCGGTCAGCCCGATGTACCCCTTCGTTCTCTATTACAACCAGATCGTCGGCTCGCTGATGAAGGTCTACGCGATGTTCCACATGGACCAGCAACGCTGGACGCGGCAGAAGACCACCCTGGCCACCGGCAGCGTCGACTTCGACGCCAGCCTCAACCGCTGGTCCTCGAAGGCGATGCTGTGCTCCTCGATCGCCATCTTCTTCGGGGTCATCACCGTGCTTCTAGAACTCACGCAACGTTAAGGAAAGGCGCCTGCACATGAGTACTTCCAATACCCCCGCGGCCCCGGCCAACATCGTCCACGAAGCCATCGACGAGCGTCAGTACGTGCGCACCCGCATGAACGCCCGGGTACGCCTGACCGGGGCCGGGCGCGAGCCGCTCGAGGCGGACCTGGCCGACATCTCGCTGGGCGGCATCGGCCTGCTGCACGAAGCGCCGCTGACCATCGGCGCGCTGTACGACGCCTCGATCCAGCTGCGCCTGAACCAGGTCGACCTGGCGATCGAAGGCAAGGTGCGCATCGTCTCCCAGCGCGGCAAAGAGGTCGGTGCGCAATTCGTCGACCTCGACGCGCAGAAGCGCGACATCCTGCGCTACCTGATCAGCGCCTACCTGTCGGGCGAGGTTGCCGACATCAACGGCCTGTTCAACGTGATGCAGCGGGAAAACTACATCAAGGCGCGCAAGCACCAGCAAGCCCGCGCGCGCACGCCGGGCGAGCGCCTCAAGGCCATCGCCGGCACCGCGCTGTACACCGCTGCCGGCCTGGCCGCGCTGGGTTTCGTCGGCTACAAGGGCTACCTGCTGTTCTTCCGCATCCCGGCACTGCAGGCCACGGTGGCGAGCAACGCCCAGGTCATCAGCATGCCGGACAACGGCTACGTGAAGTACCTGCTGCCGGTCGACGCCACCGAGGTGCGCGCCGGCCAACCACTGGCGAACATCTCCACCCAGTTGGCCACCAGCTTCACCAGCCCGGCTGACATGAAGGCCCTGGCCGACCTTGCCCCGGGCGACCTGCAGGCGTTGCTGGGCCGCGCCAGCGTCGAGACGGTGATCAACAGCCCGTGCGACTGCCAGGTCTGGTACCCGTCGCAACCGCTGGACGGCTACGGCTACAAGGCCGCGCCGATGATGCACCTGCTGCCCAAGGGCGAGGCCATGTTCGTGCGCGCCAACGTGCCCTTCGACAAGCTCGCCGATGTCAGCCGCGTGCGCTCGGTGGACATGCAGGTGTTCGGCCTCGACCAGCACTTCAGCGGCAAGGTGGTGGACGCCCGCTCCGACGAGCTGAACCACAACCTGGCGCTGACCATCCAGCCGGACAGCCCGCTGCCGGCGGCGGCCTACCAGAAGGCCGTGGCGGTCGACCTGTACCTGGGCCTGCCGTTCGGCAGCGGCAACTGAGGGCCGCTCATGAACGCCAAGAACGCCCCGCGCCTGTTGCTGGCCGGCCTCGGCCTGGTCTGCGCCGGCAGCGGCTGGGCCGGGCAGAGCCTGGAGCAGATCCGCTACGCGCTGTACAAGGACCCGGGCGCCGACGTCACGAGCGACCTGCGCGCCCTCGCCGAGCGTGGCGACCTGGCCTCCAAGCAACTGCTTGGCGATGTGCTGGCCAACAGCGACAGTGCCAACCGCCAGGACATCGTGAGCCTGTACCAGGAGGCCTTCGCCGACGGCCACGGCCAGATCCCGGCGTTGGCCTCGCTGGCGCGCCTGCTCGACCGCACCCCGCGCCTGCAGCGCAGTCACGAGGCGTGGATGCGCCAGGCCCTGGCCCGCTACCCCAACGACCGTGACCCGCGCAGCACCAGCACCAGCCTGGAGGTGTTCCTGGTCTATCCGCAGCTGTTCCCGGGCGAGCGCGCCGCCGAACTGCTGGCGCTGTACGAACAGAGCTGCCTGCTCAACTGCCGCCCTGAGCTGTATCGCGCCGTGGTCGCCGAGCGCCAGGGCGACCGCGCCGCAGCCGAGCGCTGGTACCAGCAAGCGGCACGCATCGACCCACGCGGCATCGAGCGCTACTACCGCTTCCTCGGCGAGCGCCAGGACCCGGCCTTCCTCGCCTTCGCCCGCAGCCTGGAGCCGGAGATGGCCAGCCTGCCGGTGGAGGTGGTGCAGCGCATCGGCGCGCTGCTGGACAGCATCCATGGCACCACCCGCGCCGAACTGGACGCCGAACGCGAACAGCGCCAGAGCCGCGCCATGGGCGCCAAGGTCGAGCCGACGGCCGAGCAACTGGCCCGCGACAAGGCCGACGACCAGCTGCGCGCCGACGGCGTCGCCGAGGCCCAGCGCTGGCTGGACAACGCCGTCGCCCGTGGCTACCTGCCGGCGCTGGTGGCCAAGGCCAACTTCATGATCTCCAACCCCACCGAGCACAACGCCGAGCAGGCCCAGGCGCTGATCACCCAGGTAAGGGCCAAGGACCCGACCCGCGCCAAGGCATTGGATGCCCAGTTCTACATGGTCAATAACTGGCTGACCCTGGACCCGTACAAGGCCCATGCACTGATCGACGAGCTGATCGCCGCCCACTACCCGGACGCCCGCCTGCTGCTGGGTGACCTGTACAGCAAAGGCGGCCTCGACCAGCCCGACCAGGAGCGCGCCCTGGCCATCTGGCGGCAACAGGCCGAGCAAGGCTCTACCGCCGCCTGGTACCGCATGGCCACCGTGCACCTGCGCGGCCGGGCCATCTGCCACGACCCGGTAAAGGCCTACACCTACGCCCGCATCGCCCTCGACCTCGGCGAGACCCGCGCCCGTGGCCTGATCAAGCGGCTGGACAAGACCTTGCCCAAGGATGACATCGAGCGCGCCCTGGCCGTGCGCAACGATCTGTTGAAGGAGCCCACCCTGTGAAAGCGCACCCACCCCTGCTCGGCGCCCTGCTCGCCCTGGCGCCGCTGACGGTGCTGGCAGCCGAGGAAGTCACCGGCCCCGAGGCCGACAGCAGCGCGCCGATGCGCGTCGCGACCGTTGACGGCAGCGAACCGGTGATCACCTCGGAGTTCTTCAACAAGCTCACCCTGCAGACCGGCTACGGCCCGCAGGACTCCCAGGTCGGCCGTGACCGCGAGAGTTTCTACAGCCTGCGCTACGAGCCGTCGTTCGCCTGGTACTCGCCGGAAAAACGCTGGGCCAGGTGGATGGTCTATGGTCGCCTGTGGCTGAACTACGACTCCAGCCAGTCGAGCAACCTGGCCAACGAGTCGACCAACAACAATGCCCGCGAACAACCCGAGGGCTGGTACGCCGAACTACGCGAGCTGTACGTCAAGCGCAACCTGATCGGCGACGACCCGCGCTTCTCGCTGTCGTTCGGCCGCCAACGTTTCGCCGACGACTACGGCATCTGGTGGGACGACAGCCTGGAGTCGGTGCGCTTCGACTACCAGGACACCTTCTCCGACGCATTCGTCGCGCTCGGGCAGAAATTCCACAACTACAACACCGACGTCAATTCGCTGGCCGCGAGCGAAGAGCGCACGCTGTACCTGATGGGCCAGTACGCCTATCGCTGGAGCCCGAACAACCAGGTTGGCGTGCGCCTGATGCAGGAGAACGACCGCAGCGACCACGACGTCGACGATCGCTACGACTTCAAGGGCTGGCGCTACGGACTGTTCTTCAAGGGCGACAACCTGCCCCTGGCCACCGACTACCACCTGGAACTGGCGGCCCTGGACGGCAAGATGGACAACACCGCCGGCAACGGCGTCACCAGCACCGGCCACGCCAGCAAAGGCTGGGCGGCGCTGGGCGAGGTCGGCAAGCGCTTCGAGACGCTGCCCTGGACCCCGCGCCTGGCGTTGCGCGGCGGCCTGACCGACAAGCCGGACGACGACAACGACGGCTTCCGGCTCAACCCGATCCAGTCCGACCGCATCACCCGCCAGGGCTCGTACAGCACGCGCCTGACCAGTGCGTTCGTCGCCCTCGACTTGCGCAACCTGAGTTACTACGGCTTCGCCCTGGAGACCCGCCCCACCGCGCGCAGCGCCCTGGACCTGCGGGTGACCCAGCTCAACCTGCGCGACGAGGGCGGCGCGCTGCCGATCCGCATGGCCACCGATGCCCGCGCCCGACGCCAGAGCGAACTGAACACCGGGCTGCACGGCAAGGGCGACAACGTCGGCCAGATGATCGACCTCAACTACTACTGGAAGATGTTCCCGGTAGCCCTCGACGGCAAGCGCCTGGACGTCAACACCCTGGTCAGCGCCAGCTACCTCAATGCAGGCAGCGCGCTGGACAGCGGTGACGACTACCAGCTGAGTGTCGGCGTGGTGATCAGCTACTAAGGACGGGCCAGCATGATCTTCGCCTCCAACGTATTCCTGTTCCTCTACCTGCCGCTGTTCCTGGCTATCTACTACCTGGCCCGGCCGCGGTGGCGCTCGCTGGTGATCGTTGCCGCCAGCTACGTGTTCTACGCCTGGTGGCGCCCGGACTTCCTGCTGCTGTTCGTCGCCATCACCGCCTGGAACTACGCGTTCGGCCTGGGCATCAAGGCACGCCTGGACGCCGCGGACAAACCTTGGGCCTTGCGCCTGCTGTGGTTGGGCGTGGCCGGCAACCTGGCGACGCTGGGCTACTTCAAGTACGCCAACTTCGGCGCCGAGATGCTGGCCCTGCTGCTGGCGCCGCTGGGCATCGACACCTGGACGCTGGAGAACATCTTCCTGCCGCTGGGCATCTCGTTCTATGTGTTCCATGCCCTGAGCTACATCGTCGACATCTACCGCAAGGACGCCACGCCCACGCGCAGCTTCATCGACTTCGCCGCCTTCGTCGCACTGTTCCCGCACCTGGTGGCGGGGCCGATCCTGCGCTACAGCCAGCTGGCCCCGCAGTTGCGCCAGCGCAGCCACTCGCTGGAGCTGTTCTCGCTGGGCGTGTGCCGGTTCATGCTCGGTTTCATCATGAAGGTGTTGATTGCCGACCGCCTGGCGCCGATCAACGTGCTGTTCATCGGCGAAGGCAGCCTGCAGTTCAGCGATGCCTGGTTCGGCCTGGTGGTGTCGACGCTGCAGCTGTACTTCGACTTCGCCGGCTACAGCCACATGGCCCTGGGCCTGGCGCTGATGATGGGCTTTCGCTTCCCGGAAAACTTCAACCAGCCTTATGTGTCGCAAAGCATCACCGAGTTCTGGTCGCGCTGGCACATGACCCTGGCGCATTTCCTGCGCGACTACGTCTACATGCCCCTGGTGCGCAAGCGCGTGGCCGGCGCCCTGCCGGCGCTGGTGTGGACCATGCTGCTGTCGGGCCTGTGGCACGGGGCAAGCTTCGCCTTCATCTGCTGGGGGCTGTTCTTCGGCATCGGCATGGTGCTGGAGCGCAAGTTCGGCCTGGCCACCAAGGTCAGCACGCCGTACCGCCTGGGCCGCAACCTGCGCACCGCGTTGCTGATCATCCTGAGCATGCCGCTGTTCTTCACCATGGACCTGCGCCACAGCCTCGACATCTACCGGGCGCTGCTGGGCCTGAACGGCTTCGGCTCGCTGGAGTTGTACGTGCTCGGCGCCTCGAAGATGGCCATGGCCTTCGCCCTGGTGGCAGTCGCCTGGCTGATTCTGGCCGGGATCAACAACGTGCGCTTCTACGCCGGCAACCAGGACAGCTACTTCATGCGTCATGTCGGGGTGCTGCACAGCCTGCTGCTGTGGGCGGGCTTCCTGCTGGCGCTGAGCAGCCTGGCGGCCAGTTCGTTTTCGCCGTTCCTGTATTTCCAGTTCTAGGAGAGTGCCGTGTACCCGGTGATGAAGACGGCCAGCAAGGCCAACGGTGTGATCTTTGCCCTGGCGTTGGCGGCGATGTTCGTCTATTCGCTGCCGCCGGTGCTGAGCTTCGCCCGCGCCCAGACCGACAGCTGGAACCTGTTCGTCGACGGCAAGCTGTTGCGCAAGTTCGAGCAGGTCTACGACAAGCGCTTGTTCCTGCGCGAACCCTCCGTTCAACTGTGGGCCGACGCACGCTTCCAGCTGTTCGGCGAGGGCACACAGGGCGTGGTGCTGGGCAAGGACGGCTGGCTCTACACCAGCCAGGAATACCGCGTGCCCAACGACCTGGACGCCAACCTGGCGAGCCAGCTGGCGCAGATCGCCAAGGTCAGGCAGCAACTGGCCGAGCACGGCAAGCACCTGGTGCTGCTGCCCTTGCCGATGAAGCTGGATATCTATGCCACCCATGCCGAGCGCGCCTTCGACCCACGGGTGACCAGCCTCTATGACCGCTTCGTCGCCGACCTGCAACTGCGCCGCCTGGATGTGGTGCCGCTGCGTGATGCCTACCTGCGCAACCTGGCAGGTCCGCGCCTGTTCCTCAAGTCCGACACCCACTGGAGCCCGGACGGCGCGCGGCTGTCGGCCTATGAACTGGCACGCCAGCGCCCGCGCCTGCTCGGTGACCAGGTGTATGTCTCGCACAAGACCGGCGACAAGACGGTCAAGGGCGACCTGATGAACTACCTGCAGTTCGACCATGCCCGCCTGGCGCCACAGTTTGGCGCCAATCCGATCGAACTGTACGAGACCCTCAAGGCCGCCCAGAGCAGTGACGAGCTGTTCGCCGAACAGGCGCAGAGCCTGCTGCTGGTGGGCACCAGCTACAGCAAGATCGACGATTGGAACTTCGTCGGATTCCTCAAGGAAGCGCTCAACCGTGACCTGTTGTCCGTCGCCGTAGAGGCCCGAGGGCCGTTCGAGGCGATGAACCAGTTCCTCGCCAGCGACCAGTTGCACAACCCGCAGGTCGACACCGTGATCTGGGAGTTTCCCCTGCGCACCCTGCTTGCCCATCGCCCCGGCGCGCTTGCCCGCGACGCCCAGCCCGCGCATTTCTGACGCCCCAAGGAGAACCTGATGAAGCTTTCGCCCCTGTTCACCGCCCTGGCCCTGACCGCCGCCAGCCACACCGCCCTGGCCGCCGAAGGCAATGCCGACCTGTACGACGCCGTGGCCCCGGCCGACTCGGCCTTCGTGCGCGTGCTCAACCTGTCCGACAGCAGCATCGATGTGGCCCTCAGCGGCAAGCTCAATGCGCAGAAGGTCGCCCCGGGGCAGCTCAGCGGCTACCGTTTCGTGCCGGCCGGGGTACACCGGATCGGCATCGGCGCCACGGCCATCGAGCCGACCCTGGCGGCCAACGCCGCCAGCACCGTGGTGTACGACGGCAAGCAGCTGCAAGTGATCGCCGACCAGTACGTCAATGAGCCGAAGAAGGCCCAGGTGGCCTTCTACAACCTGACCCCGGCCCAGGCCACGCTGCGCACCGCCGACGGCAAGCACGAGGTGGTCAAGGCCCTGGCCAAGGGCCAGACCGGCGCGCGCATGGTCAACGAAATCAAGATCGACTTCGCCGCCTATGTCGGCGGTCAGGAAGTGGCCAGCTTCGACGAGTTGTTTCTCAAGAAAGGCCGCTCCTACAGCTACGTGCTGCTGCCAGGCAATCGCAGCCTGAGCCTGGCCAACAGCATCGACCCGACCGAGTGACACACCGCCGCAAGGATGACTGGCCCATGAACACCTTCCTCCCCCTTGGCCTGGCGGCCACCCTGGCGCTGACGGCCCTGCCCGGCCAGGCCGCCGAACCTGCACGGCCCGGCTGCGAGAACCTGCAGTGCATGGTCTGCCCGGCCCTGGCCGAACCGCAGCACTATGCCGAAGGGCGCATGAAGCTGATGCGCCAAATCGTCCCCGGCAAGGAGCGCTGGCTGTTCCGCTCGATGGTCGACCTGACCAACGACTTCGGCATTCCCGCGCCCATGCGCCCGGAGTTCGCCCGGCTGATGGACGCATTCCACCGCCAGGGAATCCAGGTGGCCATGGCGGTCCAGCCAACCCGCGGCCTGATGCACCGCGACAAGCTCTACGCCGACCAGTTGCATGGTTTCGACTTCGAGCGCGCCAGCCGCAACCTCGACACCTACCTGGGGCAACTGCGCCAGGGCGGCGCGGTGGTGGCGCCGATGATGCAGTTGGTGCGCCAGCCGCCTCAGGGCGAATACTTCTTCCGCCGCGACCACCACTGGACCCCGGCCGGCGCCGAGGCCACGGCCAGGTTGATGGCCGAGGAGATCCGCCGCCAGCCGTTCTACAGTGGCTTGAGCAAGAAACGCTACAGCACCGAGCCCGGCGTGATGGTACCCAAGGACGGCACGCTGAACCTGGCCCTGAGCTACATCTGCGGCAACAACTACGGGTTCCAGTACGTACGCGGCTACCAGACCGTGCCCGTGGCCGATAGCAGCGATGCCCTGTTCGACGAAGCGCCCGACCCCGAGGTGATCCTGGTCGGCGACAGCAATGCCGCGGCCCGCGAGGACGAGAGCAAGCAGTTCAACTTCGACGGCTACCTGAAACAGTACCTGCAGGCGGATGTGCTCAACTACGCACTGCCCGGCGTGGGCGAGGACGGCTCGCTCCTGGAATATCTGCTGTCCGCCGACTACAAGCCCGAGGCGCCGCCCAAGCTGATCGTCTGGGAACTGCCGGCCAACTACCGCCTGGACTCGCCGTTGATGTATCGCCAACTGGTGCCGGCGATACACGGCGGCTGCAAGGCTTCCAGGGAGCTACTGGGTACGAAACTGCAGCGGCCGGCACTGCAGGTCGGCGAGCGCATCGAACTGCTGAGCAATGCCGGCAGTGCCCGGCAGGCGGTGTCCAAGGGCTTTCTCGACATCCGCCTGAGCGACAGGAACGTCAAGGACTTCTACATCATCGTCTATTACGACAACGGCGCCCGCGACAAGGTGTGGTTCCGTCGCGAGGCGGCGGTTGGTGGCGGCCAGTACTACCTGGAGCTGAGCCGGGCGCCCGAGTTCGCCGGCGCCAACCTGCTCTCGGTATTCCTCGAGCCAACCAAGGCCGGCACCGCCGCCACCGATGTGGAGACGCGCCTGTGTCTGTGAAATCGATAATAGGGGCTGCTGCGCAGCCCATCGGCCGGC
>NZ_JBMDJQ010000054.1:0-27702 GCF_057809275.1 Pseudomonas sp. FG36 | reverse complement strand
CGGGCTTGCCCCGCGATGGGCAGCGTAGCGGCCCCGGATGCGACCTCAGAACCCCATGCTGAAGCTCACCACCACGCCATGGTCGCGGTTCTCGCTGGACAGCTGCCCGGAGTACCCGACCCCGAGCTTGCCGCTCGCGCCCACCGACAGGTCCACCCCGGCCTCGACCACCGCCGCATCCTTGGCAATCGGCACACCCTCGGTACTGAAACCGTCGCCGCCACCGATGAAGCGCAGGTCAGCATCGGGCTTGTCGTCGCCGAATGCATGGCGCCAGCCCACCGACAACCGCGGCGTGATGGTGCTGCCGTTGTCGAGCAGGATGCGCTTGCCAGCCCGCACGCCCAGGGTGGAGAAGGTCACATCCTGGTCGACCTTGCCCTCCAGCCGCCCTGCCCCGCCCTTCTCATGGGCGGTGTCACTGTCGTAGTTGACATAAGCCAGGCCGGCGAACGGTTCCAGGGCAATGCCGCCGGCATCGATGGCGTAACCCACCTCACCGAACACCTGGGCACTACGCGCCTTGTACTTGGCCTTGAGACGGTCGTCGTAGCTGCCCACGGTGACATCGCGCTTGGTGTCGATGTCGTGCCAGCTGTAGGCCACACCCAGGCGAGCGGCGAAGGCATCGAGCTGGTAGCCGAGGTAGGTGGTCAGGTGGTAGCTGTCCACCGTGGCGTCGGAGCGGCGACGGTGCGCGTCGATGCTCGAGCGGGTGTAGCCGGCGGCGGCGCCGACTTTCCACTCATCGTCCAGCGCGCGGTCCACACCGAGCATGAAGCCCGACAGGTCGCGGTCGACGCTGGCATGGCTGCTGCTGCCGTCGTAGGTGCCCCAGCCGCCGATGGCGCGGATCCAGCCCACGGCCTGGCCCTGGCAGCCTTCGCTGGTCAGTTGCTGGTTGGCGGTCGGCGCCAGGGTGCGACGCGGGTCGTCCTGGTTGGTGCAGTCGGCCTGGCGCAGGCGGTCATTGACCGCGTCGCGGACGTAGCGCGAGTCCTCGATCAACACGGTCGCGGTGCTGGCGTGGATCTCGCCGGACAGGCTGTCGAACGCGGCCTGGGCGCCCTGGCGGTCCAGCGGCAGCAAGTTGTTGACCAGTTCGGCCGGCGCCCCGGCACTGGCCAGCGCGGTGGCCACGCCACGCTGGTTGCCAGTGGCGGCGACATCGGCGAAGGAGTTGCCGTTGCGGCTGACCGACAGGGTCACCTGGTTGGCGCCGTAGTTCAGCGAGCTATTGAGGAACGCCGAGTTGGCCAGGTTGGTGGTGGCGAAGGTGCCATTCACCCCGCCCGCGGCGCTGACCACGGTGTACTGGCCATTGCCGCTGGCCAGGTTGGCGACCATCAGGCTGCCGCCGAGGTTGGCGGTGCCGCCCACATTCAGGTAGTTCACCGGCGATGTGCCGAGGTCGATCACCAAGGTGCCGGTGGCGCCGTTGGTGAAGTTGCCCGACACGTTCAGGTTACCGGCAGGCCCTGGCAGCACGGTGCCATTGTTGGTCAGGCCGGCGACGGTGCCGTTGCCGGTCAGTGCGGCGCCATTGGCCACTGTGACCTGGGCTGCGAGGTTGCTGCCCGGATTGGCCGCATCGCCCACCTGCAACACGCCCTGGTTGACGTTGAAGGCGCCACTGAACGGCTGGTTGCCAGTCAGCAGCAAGGTACCGCCGCCCTGCTTGGTGGTGGTGCCGGTACCGCTGAGAGTGCCGTTGAAGGTGCCATTGCTGCCTTGGGCGAAGACCAGGTTGGCGTTGTTGAGGATGTTGCCCTGCAGGCTGGTGGTGTTGCCGACCAGGGTACCGCCACTGACGGTGGTGCCACCGCTGTAGGTGTTGGCGCCCGAGAGGATCAGAGTGCCAGCGTCGAGTTTCTCGATGCCGCCGCTACCGACCAGCGGCACGCTGACGGTGGCGGTGGCACCTGCGTTGACACGCACCGGCGCCAGGCTGCCATCGGCACCATTGACCGGCGTCAGGCTACCGCCAGCGCCCGGAACGACCTGGTAGCCGTTGCTGAGGAACTGCAAGCCCTCGAACGACTGGTTGCCGACCACGGTGACGGTGCCCGGAGTACCGCCGAAGACCGCGTAGCCACCACTCCAACCTTCGTTGCTGGTGCCACCGGCGTTGGTCCAACCGGTGTTCGGCCCCCAGGTTCCGCTGCCGCCGCCGATGCTGCCATCGGGGTTGGTCTTGCCGCCATTCCAGAACTGCAGCTCTTCGCCGTAGTTCTGCACCACCAGGTTGATCTGGTTGGCGATGGCGGTCTGCAGGGTCAGGTCACCCAGCACCACGCTGCCCGGAATCGCACCGAACACCAGGCCGTTGTCGGTGAGCGTGCCGCCGTAGCTGAACAGTTGGTAGACACCGGTGCCAAAGCCGCCGGCATCGGTGATGTTCAGCGTGCCGTCCAGCACCAGGTTGCCGTTGACCTTGGCCACGGTGGTGGAGGCCGCCGGGGCGCCGAGGCTGAAGTCCAGGGCGCTGCCCGACGCCAGGTCGAGGCTGCCGACAGTGAGCGGCGTGGCGCTCTGGCCGGCGGCCAGGGTGGCGCCATTGGCGATCTGTACCGCGCCGCCGTAGGTACCGCTGCCGCCCAGGCGGGCGCCGGTGGCGACCTGCACGCTGGCACTGTCGAGGCGGCCATTGACCAGCAGGCTGCCAGCGTTGACCTGGGTCGCGCCGGTCAGGCCATTGATGCCGGTCAGCAGCAGTTCGCCGGTGCCGTTCTTGGTCAGCGTGCCAGTACCGGTGAGGTTGCCGGTGTAGCTGCCATTGGCGTTCTGCTCGAAGGTCAGGGCCGCGTTGTTGAGGATCGCGCCTTGCAGGCTGGTGGTATTGCCCACCACGCCGCCTGCGTTGATCTGGGTGCCGCCGGTGTAGGTGTTGGCACCGTTCAGGGTCAACAGGCCAGCGCCATTCTTGATCAGCCCACCGGTGCCGCTGACCACCCCGTTGAGGGTCAGGGCGTTGCTGCCGGCGATGGCCAGGGCGCCGTTGAGCACGGCATTGTTGGCCAGGGTCACGGCGGTGTTGCTGTCCAGCGTGGTGCCGCCCGCGGCCGTCAGGGCGCCACTGCCCAGCGCGCTATCGTTGCCTAGCACCAGGGTGCCGCCGTTGAGGGCGGTACCGCCGCTGTAGCCATTGGCAGCATTGAGCACCAATGTGCCGCCGTCTTGCTTGGCGACGCTGCCGGTGCCGTTGAGGGCGACGTCGAGGGTGGCGGTGACGCCGCTGTCGACCCGCAGGTTGGTGGTGCCGTTGCCCAGCAGTTCACCGGCCGTCCCCGCATTGAGCACATAGCCGTCGGTGACGAACTGCAGGCCGGTGATGCTGTGGCTGCCGTTCACGGTGACGGTGCCGGGGGCGCCCTGGAACACGGCGAAGGTATCGTTCCAGGTGCCGTTGAGCACGCCGTTGGCGTCGGTCCAGTTGGTGTTGGTGGCATCCCAGACGCCGCTGCCGCCCTCGATCACACCGTTGGCCACGGTCTGGCTGCCGTCCCAGAACAACACGTTGCTGGCGCCACCGACCACCAGGTTGACCTGGTTGGCCACGGCGGTCTGCACCGTCAGGTCGGTGATCGGCACCGGCGTGGTGCCGAAGCTCATGCCGTTGTTGGTGAGGCTGCCGCCGTAGGCGAACAGGCGGTACACGCCGGCGCCGAAGCCGCCGATGTCGGTGACATTGAGGGTGCCGCCCAGGGTCAGATCGTTGGCCACGTTGACCAGCGGTGTGCCGCCAGCCGACGGCGCGCCCAGTGAAGCGTTGAAGTTGGCGCCGCTATCGAGCACCAGGTTGCCGGCGTTCAAGGTGCTGCCGCCGATGGCCGCCAGGCTGCCGCCATTGGCCACCGTCACCGAACCACCGAGGCTGCCGGCACCGCTGAGGGTGGCGCCACTGGCGACGTTGACCGTGCCGCTGGCCAGGGACCCATCCACCTTCAGCCCGCCGCCTTGCACGTTGGTATTGCCGGTGTGGCTGTTGGCGCTGCGCAGCGCCAGGGTGCCGGCGCCGAGTTTGTTCAGGGTGCCAGTGCCACCGATATTGCCATCGAAGGTGCCGCCTTCGACGTTCAGGCTGTTGCCAGCGGCGATGGCGATCGCACCAGTGCCTCCTATGTCACCCAATGTGGTGTTGCCGTCGAGGTTGAGGCTGGCGCCACTGCTGACGTTCAGCTCGCTCTGGGCGCCCAGGGCGGTGGTGCCGACGGTGCTCAGGCTGCCTGAAAGAATGTTGAGGATGCCGCTGAAGGTGTTGTTGCCCGACAGCGTCAGGTCAGCCAGGCCGCTCTTGTTCAAGGTACCTGCACCACTGAGCACGCCGGCCAGGTGCAGGTCATTGCTGCCCAGCACGTTGAGCACGTCGCTGACATTGACCGAGTTGGCCAGGGTTACGGCACTGGCGCTGTCGAGGCTGGCATTACCGGTGACATCCAGCCCGCCGCTGCCAAGGGCCGCATCATTGCCCACCACCAAGGTGCCGGCCTGCAGCTCGGTACCACCGCTGTAGGTGTTGGCGCCCATCAGCGCGAAGCGGGCGAGGCCGGCCTTGAGCAAGCGGCCGCTGCCGCCGACGGTGCCGCCGAGGGTCAGGTCGTTGCTGCCCAGGATCGTCAGGTCGCCGGTAGCGTTGACGTTGTTGGCCAAGGTCACGGCCTGGCTGCTGTCCAGGCTGGTGCCGGCCACGGTGTTCAGGCTGCCGCTACCCAGCGCGGTATTGGAGCCCAGCACCAGGGTGCCGCCGTTGAGCGCGGTGTTGCCGGCATAGGTGTTGTTGCCAGCCAGCGCCAGCCGGGCGCTGCCAGCCTTGACCAGGCCACCGGCGCCGCCGATGTTGCCGCCCAGCGCCAAGTCGTTGCTGCCGGCGATGTTCAGCGGCCCCGCCAGGGTGATGGCATTGGCCAGCGTGACCGAGGCATTGCTGTCGAGGGTGGTACCCGCCGCGGTTTCAAGCGTACCGCTGCCCAGGGCCGTGTTGCTGCCGACAATCAAAGTGCCGCCACTGAGCACGGTACCGCCGCTGTAGCTGTTGCTGCCGTTGAGCACCAGGGTACCGCTGTCGAGCTTGTTGAGCTTGCCGACGCCGGTCAGGCCGACATCGAGGGTCGCCGTGGCACCCGGATCGACCCGCACGCTGGTGTCGCCACTCGTGCCGTTGATCAGGTCGAGCGCGCCGGCGGTGCCGGCCAGCAGGCGGTAGCCATCGCTGACGAACTGCAGGCCGTTGACCGTCTGGCTGCCGTCGACGGTGACATCGCCGGCGGTGCCCTGGAACACCGCGAAGGTGCTGCCCCAGGTGGTGTTGGTCAGGCCGTTGAGGTCGGTCCAGTTGGTATTGCCGGCGTTCCACACGCCGGCACCGCCGTCGACCTGACCGTTGGCCACGTTCTGGCTGCCATCCCAGAACTGGATATTGAGCCCCGCAGCGCTGACCAGCAGGTTGACCTGGTTGGCCAGGGCAGTCTGCAAGGTCACGTCGCCCAGGCCCACGCCCAGCGGCAGGCTGCCGAAGTCCAGACCGTTGTCGGTGAGAGCGCCGGTGTAGTCGAAGACGCGGTACACACCGTTGCCGAAGCCGCCGATGCTGCTGACGTTGAGCGTGCCGTCGAGGGTCAGGTTGCCACCGACGTTGAACAGCGCGGTGCCACCGGTGGACGGCGAGCCGAGGCCGATATCGACGATCGAACCGCTGTTGAGCACCAGGCTGCCGAGGCCCAGGGTGGCGCCGCTCTGCCCGGCCAGGTGGCCGCCGTTGTCGATCACCACCGAGGCATTGGCGGTGCCGCTGCCGCTGAGGGTCGCACCGCTGGCCACGGTCAGCAGGTTGCTGCCCAAGGTGCCGTCGACCTTCAAGGTACCGGCGTTGACCAGCGTGTTGTCGGCCAGGTTGCTGGTGCCGGTCAGGGTCAGGGTGCCGCTGCCGACCTTGGTCAGGCCGCCCAGGCCGTTGAGACCACCGGCGAAGGTGCTGCTGAGGTTGTTGCCGCCCAGGCTCAGGACGCTGCCGACGCCGACATCGACCAGGCCGCTGCCGGTCAGGCTGCCGAGGCTGGCGTTGCCGTTGAGGTTGAGCTGGCCGCTGGCGCCGACGTTGAGGGTGTCGACGTTGGCCAGCACACCGCTGCCGAGGGTGGTGAGGGAGCCCGCCTGGATATCCACGTTGCCGGTGAAGGTCTTGACCCCGACCAGGGTAAGGTCGTCGACGCCGGTCTTGACCAGGTTGCCGCTGCCGCCGAGGTCGCCGCTGAGGATCAGCACATTGGCGGCTTCAATAGTCAGGTTGGCGCCGTTGCTCAGGGCGATGGTGTTGCCCAAGGCCATGGCCGAGCTGTTGGCCAGGGTGGCGTCGGCGGTGACCGCCAGGGTGCCGGTACCCAGTGCACCGCTGCTGCCCAGGGTCAGGCGCCCGGCGTTGAGCTGGGTGCCGCCCTGGTAGCCGTTGTTGCCATTGAGGGTCAGGTTGCCGCTGCCGTTCTTGGTCAGGCCTGCCGTGCCGTTGATCACGCCGTTTAGGGTCAGGTCGTTGCTGCCATCGACTGTCAGGCCAGCGTTGAGGGTGACGTTGTTGGCCAGGGTGGTGCTGGCGCCGCTGCTGAGGGACGAGGCCCCAGCGACGGTCAGAGCCCCCTGCCCCAGCGCGTTGTCGTTGCCGACCACCAGCCGGCCGGCACCGAGGGTGGTGCCGCCCAGGTAGCTGTTGGCGCCGTTGAGGGTCAGGGTGCTGGCACCGGCCTTGTTCAGGCCGCCGACGCCATCCACCACGCCGGTGAGGGTCAGGTCGGCGCTGCCCGGCAGGTTGAGGGTGCCGCCCAGGTGCACGTTGTTGGCCAGGGTAGCGCCCGCACCGCCGGCATCGAGGCTGGTGTTGGCACCGGTGCTGAGGTCGCCGCTACCCAGCGCGGTGTTGCTGCCGACCACCAAGGTGCCGGCGTTGAGGGTGGTGCCGCCGCTGTAGGTGTTGTTGCCGTTGAGGGTCAGGCTGGCGGCGCCGTTCTTGACCAGGCCATTGTTGCCGGCGATCACGCCGTTGAGAGTCAGCGCCTGGCTGCCGCCAAGGGTCAGGTTGCCACCGGCGAGGTTGACGGCATTGGCCAGTACCAGCGCCTGGCTGGCGTCGAGGCCGGCGGCGCCGTTGACGGTCAAGGCCCCGCTGCCCAAGGCGCCCGCATTGCCCAGCAGCAGGCTGCCGGCCTGCAGCGAGGTGCCGCCGGCATAGGTGTTGCTGCCATTGAGTACCAGCTGCCCGGCGCCCAGTTTGTTCAGCGCCCCGGCACCGCTGATGACACCGTCGAGGGTCAGGGCCTGGGTGTTGTTGACGCCGAGAGTGGTACCTGCGCCGAGGCCGATGGCATTGGCCACCTGCAGCACGCCGATAGTGGCCAGGGTGCTGTTGCCGGTCACCGACAGGCTGCCCGTGCCCAGCGCGCTGTTGTTGCCCAGCGTCAGGGTGCCAGCGCCAAGCGTGGTACTGCCTTGGTAGGTGTTGGCGGCGCCGAGGGTCAGGTTGCCGGTACCGGTCTTGGTCAGGCCGCCGGTACCGCTGATCACGCCGTTCAATGTCAGGTCGTTGTTGCCGGTCAGGCTCAGGGTGTCGTTCAGCGCCACCTGGTTGGCCAGGGTCAAGGCACTCGTGGTAGCCAGGTTGGCGGCGCCGCCGACGACAAGGTTGCCGGTACCCAGGGCCTGGTTGTTGCCCAGGGTGAGCGTGCCGGCATTGAGGGTCACGCCGCCAATCAAGGTGTTGGCGCCACTGAGGGTGAGGTTGCCGGCGCCGTTCTTGGTCAGGCTGCCGGCCCCTGTGACCAGCCCGCCCAGGCCCAGGTCGTTGCTGCCGGCGATGGTGAGGTTGCCCGCCAGGTTGACGGTGTTGCCGATAGTGATCGCCGAGGCGCTGTCCAGCGTGGTCCCGGCAGCCGCGTTGAGCTGGCCGAGGCCGAGGGCGCTGGAGCTGCCGAGCACCAGGGTGCCGGCATTGAGATTGGTGTTGCCCAGATTGCCATTGGTGCCGTTCAGGGTCAGGGTGCCGCTGCCGGTCTTGGTCAGGCCGCCGACGCCGGTGACGTTGCCGCCCAGGGTCAGGTTCTGCGCCCCGGCGACGGTCAGGTTACCGGCCAGGTTGATCAGGTTGGCCAGGGTGACGTTGGCATTGCTGCTCAGGGTAGTGCCGCCGGCTGCGTTCAGGGCACCCGTGCCCAGCGCCGTGTTGCTGCCGACCACAAGGGTGCCGCCGTTCAGGCTGGTAATGCCCTGCTGGCTGTTGCTGCCGTTGAGGGTGAGCGTACCGGCGCCACCCTTGATCAGGCCACCGGTGCCGCTGAGCGCACCGTTGAGGGTGAGGTCGTTGCTCCCTGGCAGGGTGAGGTTGGCGTTCAGGGCAATGGTATTGCCCAGCGCCAGGTTGCCGGTGGTGGCCAGGCTGGCGGCGCCGGTCACGGTGAGGCCGCCAGTGCCCAGGGCCTGGGCGTTGCCCAGGGTCAGGGTACCGGCACCCAGACTGGTGCCGCCGCTGTAGGTGTTGGCATTGCCCAAGGTCAGGTTGGCGCCGCCGTTCTTGATCAGGCTGCCAACCCCCGAGACCACGCCGGACAGGCCCAGATCGGCGGAACCGGCGACGGTCAGGGCACCGCTGAGGCTGAAGGCGTTGCCGAGGGTGACAGCCGTATTGCTGTCCAGGGTAGTGCCGTTGGCGGTGCTGACCGTGCCGGTACCGAAGGCGGTGTTGTTGCCGACCACCACCGTGCCGCCATTGAACAGGGTGCCGCCGGTATAGCTGTTGGCGCCATTGAGCACCAGCGTGCCGCTGTCGACCTTGGCCAGTTGGCCGCTGCCAGAGAGGCCGACGTTGAGGGTCGCGGTGACGCCCGGGTCGACGCGCAAGGCAAAGGCGCCGTTGCTGCCGTTGACCAGGTTCAGGCCACCGGCGCCGATCAGGCGATAGCCGTTGGTGACGAACTGCAGGCCGGTGGCGGCCTGGGTGCCGACCACGGTGACATCGCCGGCGGTGCCCTGGAACACCGCAAAGTCGCTGGCCCAGCTGCCATTGAGCACGCCGTTGACATCGGTCCAGTTGGTGTTGCCACCGTTCCAGGTACCGGAACCGCCGTCGATCACGCCATTGGGCACGCTCTGCGCGCCGTCCCAGAACTGCACGGTGCCAGTGGCGCCGCCGACCAGCAGGTTGATCTGACTGCCAATGGACGTCTGCACCTGAAGGTCGCCGGGCAACATGACGCCCGGCACGTTGCCAATCAGCAGGCCGTTGTCGACCAGCGCGCCGGTGTAGTCGAACAGCCGGTAGATACCGGTGCCGAAGCCGCCGAGGTCGGTGACGTTGAGGGTACCGTCCAGGGTCAGGTTGCCATTGACGCTGACCACTGCGGTGCCGCCGGTGGCCGGCGATGCCAGGCCGAAGTCGAGGATCGAGCCGCTGTGCAGGGTCAGCGCACCGGTGCTGAGGGTCGCGCCGCTGTTGGCCAGCAGGTGCGCGCCATTGGCAATGTCGACTGCGCCGAGCAAGCTGCCGGTGCCACCGAGGCTGGCGCCGCTGTTGACCTGCACGCTGGGGCTGGCCAGTGAGCCGGTGACGTTGAGCAGGCCGGCATTGACCGTGGTATTGCCGCCGAGCACGTTGACGCCGGACAGCTCGAAGCTGCCGGTACCGGTCTTGACCAGCCCGCCACTGCCGGCCAGGGCACCGCTGAACACGCTGTTGAGGTTGTTGCCGCCCAGGGTCAGGGCACCACCGCCGGCGATGTTCACCGTGCCGGCCCCGCTCAGGCCACCGATGGTGGCGCTGGCGCCGAGATTGAGGCTGGTGCCGGCGCCGACGCTGACCGCCGAGGTGTTGCCCAGGGCCGTGTTGCCGACCGTGGTGATGCTGCCGCCAAGCAGGTCGATGGCGCCGCTGAAGGTGTTGTTGCCGCTGAGCGTCAGGTCGGACACGCCGTTCTTGATCAACCCGCCGGTACCACTGAGCACACCGCCCAGGGTCAGGTTGTTGCTGCCACCAAGGGTCAGGTTGGCGCCGAGGTTTACGTTGTTGCCCAGGGTCATCGCCACGCTGTTGGCCAGCGTCGAGGCGCCGCCGACGTTCAATGCGCCGGTGCCCAGCGCGGCGGCGTTGGCCAAGGTCAGGGTGCCGGCATTGAGGTTCAGGCCACCGCTGAAGGTGTTGGCGCCGCTCAGGGTCAGATTGCTGCTGCCGTCCTTGGTCAAGGCCCCGGCACCGCTGATCACGCCGCCCAAGGTCGTGGTGTTGTTGCCTGGCAGGGTCAGGGTAGCGCCGTTGCCAAGGGCGATGGCGTTGCCGAGGTTGAGGGTGGCGCTGGAGTCGAGGCTGGCATTGCCGCCCACGCTCAGGGCGCCGCCGCCAATGGCGTTGTTGTTGCCCAGGACCAGGGTGCCGGCATTGAGGGTGGTGCCGCCGCTGTAGGTGTTGTTGCCGTTGAGGGTCAGCACGGCGCTGCCGTTCTTGACCAGCGCACCGCTGCCGCTGATGAGGCCGCCGAGGGTGGTGGCGTTGCTGCCCAGCACGGTCAGGGTATTGGCGCCGAGGTTGATGCCGTTGGTCACGGCGACAGCGGTACTGGCGTCGAGATTGGCGTTGCCGCCCACGGTCAGGGCGCCGATGCCCAGCGCGGTGTTGCTGCCCAGGGTCAGGGTGCCGGCATTGAGCTGGGTGCCGTTGGTGTAGAGGTTGTTGCCGCTCAGGGTCAGATTGGCGTTGCCATTCTTGACCAGCGAACCGATGCCGCTGACCACGCCGCTCAGGCCCAGGTCGGCGCTGCCATCGATGGTCAACGGGCCGGCGATGTTCACATCGTTGGCCAGGCTCACCGCCGTATTGGCATCCAGGTGGGTACCGGCCAGGGTGTTGAGGGTACCGGTACCCAGCGCGGTGTTGCTGCCGACCACCAAGGTACCGGCGTTCAGACGGGTGATGCCGCTGTTGCTGTTGTTGCCGGTCAGGGTCAGGGTGGTGCCGCCATTCTTGGTGATGCCGCCGGCACCGGCGATGACGCCGCTCAGGGTCAAATCGTTGCTGCCGGGCAGGATGAAGTTGCCCGCCAGGTTGAGCGCGTTGCCTAGGTTCAGCCCAGCCGCACTGGTGTCCAGCGTGGTGTTGTTGGCGGCGTTGAGCGCGCCGGTGCCGAGCGCGGTATTGCTGCCGACCACCAGGGTGCCGGCGTTGAGCGTGGTGGCGCCGCTGTGGGTGTTGTTGCCGCTCAGGGTCAGGGTGGCGCTGCCGTTCTTGACCAGGCCGCCAGTGCCGCTGAGGGTGCCAGCCAGGGTGAGGTTGCTGGTGGTCGGCAGGGTCAGGTCGGCACCGAGGTTGACGGCGTTGTTCAGGGTCATTGCCGTCGAGTTGGCCAGGGTCGACGCGCCACCGACCGTCAACGCGCCGGTTCCCAACGCGGCGGCGCTGGCCAGGGTCAAGGTACCGGCATTGAGCGTGAGGCCGCCGCTGAAAGTGTTGGCACCGCTCAGGGTCAGGTTGGTGGCGCCATTCTTGACCAGTGCACCGGTGCCGCTGATCACCCCGCCCAAGGTGGTGGTGTTACTGCCTGGCAGGGTCAGGGTATTGCCGGCCAGGTTGATGGCGTTGCCCAGGTTCAGGGTGCCGCTGCCGTCGAGGCTGGCATTGCCGCCCAGGGTCAGGCCGCCAGTGCCGAGGGCATTGCTGTTGCCCAGGGTCAGCAGCCCGGCGTTCAGGGTGGTACCGCCACTGAAGGTGTTGTTGCCATTGAGCGTCAGGCCGGCACTGCCGCTCTTGACCAGGGCACCGGTGCCGCTGATCTGCCCGGTCAGGGTGGTGGCGTTGCTGCCCAGCACGGTCAGGGTGTTGCCACCCAGGCTGATACTGTTGGTCGCCGAGACGGCGGTACTGGTGTCCAGGTTGGCGTTGCCGCCCAAGGTGAGGCCGCCGATGCCCAGCGCGGTGTTGCTGCCAAGAATCAAGGTACCGGCATTGAGCTGGGTGCCGTTGGTGAAGGTGTTGCTGCCACTCAGGGTCAGGCTGGCGTTGCCGTTCTTGACCAGCGAGCCGATGCCGCTGATCACGCCGCTCAGCCCGAGGTTGGCAGTGCCGTCGATGGTCAGGGGGCCAGCGGCGATGACGTCGTTGGCCAGGCTGACCGCGGTGCTGGCGTCCAGGTGCGTTCCCACGGCGGTGTTGAGGATGCCGGTACCGAGCGCCGTGTTGTTGCCGACCACCAGGGTGCCGCCGTTGAGGAAGGTGGAACCGCTGTTGGTATTGGCGCCAGTCAGGGTCAGCGTGGTGTTGCCGGCCTTGGTCAGGCCGCCACTGCCGGCGATGACGCCGCTCAGGGTCAGGTCGTTGCTGCCGGGCAGGTTCAGGTTGCCGGCCAGGTTCAGGCCGTTGCCGATGTTCAGCCCGGCGACGCTGGTGTCCAGGCTGGTGTTGGCCGCGGCGTTGAGCACGCCGGTGCCCAGCGCGGTGTTGCTGCCCAGCACCAGGGTGCCGGCGTTGAGCGTGGTGGCGCCGCTGTGGGTGTTGTTGCCGCTGAGGGTCAGGCTGGCGCTGCCGTTCTTGACCAGGCTGCCGGTGCCGCTGAGGGTCCCAGCCAGGTTGAGGTTGTTGGCGCCTGTCAGGGTCAGGTTGCCGCCCAGATTAACCGCGTTGCCGAGGGTCAGCGCCGCCGTGTTGGCCAGCGTCGATGCGCCACCCACGGTCAGGGCGCCGGTACCGAGCGCCGTGGCACTGGCCAGGGTCAGGGTGCCGGCGTTGAGGGTGAGGCCACCGCTAAAGGTGTTGGCGCCGCCCAGGGTCAGGTTGGTGCTGCCGTTCTTGACCAGCGCGCCGGTGCCGCTGATCACACCACCCAGGGTGGTTGCGCTGGTGCCAGGCAAGGTAAGGGTGTTGCCAGCCAGGTCGATGGCGTTACCGAGGTTCACCGCCACGCCCGCATCAAGACTGGCGTTGCCGCCCAAGGTGAGGCCGCCGGTGCCCAGGGCGTTGTTGTTGCCCACGGTGAGAACACCGCTGTTTAGGGTCGTGCCGCCGCTGAAGGTGTTGCTGCCGTTCAGGGTCAACCCGGCGCTGCCGCTCTTGACCAGCGCGCCGGTACCGCTGATCACGCCGCCCAGCGTGGTGCTGCTGGTGCCCAGCAGGTTCAGGGTATTGGCGCCAAGGTTGACGGCGTTGCCCAGGCTCACCGCCGTACTGGCGTCCAGGCTGGCGTTGCCGCCGAGGGTAAGGGCGCCGGTGCCCAGGGCGTTGCTGTTGCCGACGGTGAGCTTGCCGGTATTGAGGGTGAGGCCGCCGCTGAAGGTGTTGTTGCCGTTCAGCGCCAGGTCCCCTGCCCCACTCTTGACCAGTGTACCGGTACCGCTGATCACGCCACCCAGGGTTGTGGCGCTGGTGCCGAGCAGGTTCAGGGTGTTGGCGCCAAGGCTGATGGCGTTGCCCAGGCTTACCGCGCTGCTGGCATCGAGGCTGGCGTTGCCACCCAGGGTCAGCGCGCCAGTGCCCAGCGCACTGCTGTTGCCGACGGTAAGCTTGCCACCCGCCAGGCTGGTACCGCCGCTGTAGGTATTTACGCCGTTGAGGGTGAGGTCGGCGGCGCCCGCCTTGGCCAGCGCACCGGTGCCGCTGATGATGCCACCCAAGGTGGTGGCATTGTTGCCAGCGAGGGTGAGCGTGCCTGCGCTCAGGGCAATCGCGTTACCAAGGTTGAGCGCCGAGGCACTGTCCAGGATGCTGCTGGCGGTCACCGTCAGGGCGCCGCTGCCCAACGCCGTGTCGCTACCCAAGGTAAGCGTTCCGCCGCCCAGGGAGGTGCCACCACTGAAGGTATTGATGCCATTGAGCGTCAGGCTGCCAGTGCCGCTCTTGACCAGTGAGCCGGTGCCGCTGAGTACGCCGCCAAGGGTCAGTGCGTTGCTGCCGGGCAGCGTCAAGGCTGCGTTCAACGCCACCGCGTTGTTCAACACCAGCGGCACGCTGCCTTGCAGGCTGCCGGCGCCACTGACGGTCAACCCGCCGCTGCCGAGCGCCGTGGCGCTGGTCAGGTTGAGGCCGCCGGCGGCCAGGGTGGTACCGCCACTGTAGGTGTTGCTGGCGCCAAGGGTCAGCAGCCCGGCACCGGTCTTGGTCAAGCCGCCGACACCCGAGACCACGCCATTGAGGGCCATGTCGGTGGCACCGCCAACGTTCAGGCCGGCATTCAAGGTCAGCGCGTTGTTCAGGCCCAGGCCTGCCACCGTGCCCGCGAGACCACCGCCGTTCACCGTGATGCCACCGCTACCGAAGGCGCTGGCATTGTCGAAATTGAGCAAGCCACCGTTGAGGGTGGTCTGGGTGGTGCCGTTGAGCAATTGCCCGATCAGCGACCAGGTACCGCTGTCGACGATCAGGCGGTTGAAGTTGATGTAGTTCGAGGCGTTGATGGTGCCGCTGCCCGTGGTGCCGCTGCCGCCGCCGATGGTGTTCTGCAGCGCCAGGGTGTTGGTGCCGCCGGCACCGCCGTCGACCACCCCTGCAGGCGCGAAGGCCAGGTTGGGGTTACTGGTGACCAGCAGCGAAACACCGATACCGGCTCCCGCGCTGAGGCTGGAGCCGGTAATGGCGTTGAAGCGGTTGGTACTGCCCGCGCCCATCGAGAGGCTGCCGGTCAGGCTCCCGGCGTTGGTGAAGGTGTTGCCGGCTGCCGACGCCTGAAATGCTGTACGACCGAGCACGGTGCCGGTGTTGGTGAAGTCCACCGACCCGCCCCCGCTCACGGCGATGACCGGGGTGTCCTCGCTGAGGATCGTCAGGCTGGCCAGCGCCGCGGAGCCGATGCTCCCGGCGTTACTGATGGTGGTGACGCCACCGGCAGCGTTACGCACGTCCAGGGCCATGCCAGTGAGGTTCAACAGGCTGGCACCGAGCACGGCGCCGGTACCGCGAATCACGCCCGTGGCATTGTTGGTGATGTTGATGGTACTGGCGGTGCTGGTGTTGCCGATCAGCGCCGCAGTGGACTGGATGCTCAGGATCCCCAGCAACGACGGGTTGACGGTACCGGAGTTGTTCAACGTGATGTTGTTGCCGGTGAGCGACAGCGCGGTGCCGCCCACGCCCAGCAGCACGCCCAGCGAGGCACCAGTGTTGACGTTGACGGTGAGGCCGCTGCCACTGTTGGAATAGCTCGGCGCGAGCGGGTTGGCCGCGCCGCTGCAGGTCACCGTGGAACCGGCCAGGCTGCAGGCGGCCAGTGCCTGTTCGCCGTGCAGACCAAAGGCCATGGCAGTCACGGCCAGGCTGACGGCCAGCGACAGTTGGGAGAAACGGGCGGGCGAACGGGAGGCGGCGCGACTGTCCACGGAGAGCTCCTTCGTGGATCAGGCGATTCAGTCCTTGAAAGCGTGCACAGCGGAGTGGGCAGGAGCAGTGACACACGCGACGGCCGAAACGCCTGATCTATGGCTACGAATATCCTTTGAAGGAATGTGTAGCCGCTCAGGGGCGGGCGGTTTGGCGTCGAGGCCGGTCAAATGGTGTTAATACTTTGTCGAGGCGGCACGTGTTTCGCGGGTTTCA
Organism: Pseudomonas sp. FG36; assembly: GCF_057809275.1. Classification (NCBI taxonomy): domain Bacteria; kingdom Pseudomonadati; phylum Pseudomonadota; class Gammaproteobacteria; order Pseudomonadales; family Pseudomonadaceae; genus Pseudomonas; species Pseudomonas sp. FG36. Next base: position 12,155 of record NZ_JBMDJQ010000054.1, on the reverse strand, counting down.
GCGATGCGTTCATTGGATCCAACCGACGAACGGTAGTGCCTGCTCCAACAGGAACAGGCTTGACCCGAGCAGGTTCAGGCGACCTCCGCCCCGTCATCCGGCCAATGCGGCTCGTTGGCGCCCGGCGGGGTCAGCGGTGGCAGGCCATAGGCTGCCCGAGCGTCGTCACAGCTCGGATTGTGCACGCCGTTTTCCCACGACGCTTCGAACTCGCGGCAGGGGCTGGAGCGGTTCTCGTAGATGGAGCACGCCACCTGCGTGCCGATCTCGCCGCCGAGGCTGACACAACGGCAGGGCTTGGCGTCGGTGCCGATCATGGCGACGCGGGTCGGGTTGATCTGCACGACCAGGTCGTCGGGCACCAGGCCACCGGCGGACTGGCACTCACCCCAGAAGAAAGACACACGAAAGTAGCCGCAGCAGGCGCCGCAGGTCATGCAAGGATTCTGTTCGGACATGATGGCCAGGGAGGGAGGTTGTTGTTATCGGGGCGGGCGCCCGCGGCGCTATTTGTAATCCAGGCGCGGGCGGCTGAGAAGAGGGGGAATGCAAAAAAAGATCGCCGCTGATCGGCGATCTGAAAGTCGTGATCGATGTCGCCTGTACCGACCTCATCGCCGGCAAGCCGGCTCCCACTAGATCCGGAGCCATCCTGTGGGAGCCGGCTTGCCGGCGATGAGGTCGGACCTGTTTACTTGCTGGTCAAACCATCGGCGCGGAACATCTGGCGGATCCCGCGAATAGCCTGGCGGATACGGTCCTGGTTCTCGATCAGGGCAAAACGAACATGATCATCGCCGTAGTCGCCAAAGCCGATCCCCGGCGACACGCAAACCTTGGCCTCGGCCAGCAGCTTCTTGGAAAACTCCAGCGACCCCAGGTGAGCGTACTGCTCAGGGATCTTCGCCCACACGTACATCGAGGCCTTGGGGTTCTCGACCATCCAGCCCAGCTCGTGCAGGCCCTTCACCAGCAAGTTGCGGCGCTGGCGGTACTGCTCGGCGATATCGCGCACGCACTGCTGGTCGCCTTCCAGGGCGGCGATGGCAGCCACCTGCAGCGGAGTGAAGGTGCCGTAGTCGTGGTAGCTCTTGATCCGCGCCAGGGCACTGACCAGCTCAGGGTTGCCGACCATGAAGCCGATCCGCCAGCCGGCCATGTTGTAGCTCTTGGACAGGGTGAAGAACTCCACCGCGATGTCCTTTGCCCCCGGCACCTGCATGATCGACGGCGCCTTCCAGCCGTCGTAGACGATGTCGGCGTAGGCCAGGTCGTGCACCACCAGCACATCGTACTGCTTGGCCAGGGCCACCACGCGCTCGAAGAAGTCCAGCTCCACGCACTGCGCGGTGGGGTTGGACGGGAAGCCGAGGATCATCATCTTCGGCTTGGGGATCGATTCGCGGATCGCCCGTTCCAGCTCGTTGAAGAAGTCCACGCCCGGTACCAGCGGCACCGAGCGTACCTGGGCGCCGGCGATCACCGCGCCGTAGATGTGGATCGGGTAGCTGGGGTTGGGCACCAGGACCGTGTCGCCGTGGTCGAGGGTGCCGAGCATCAGGTGCGCCAGGCCTTCCTTCGAGCCGATGGTGACAATGGCTTCGCTTTCCGGGTCGATGTCGACCTCGTAGCGTTCCTTGTACCAGTTGGAGATGGCGCGGCGCAGGCGCGGGATGCCACGGGAGGTGGAATAGCCATGGGTGTCTTCGCGCTGGGCGACCTGCACCAGCTTCTCGACAATGTGTGGCGGCGTGGCGCCATCGGGGTTGCCCATGCTCAGGTCAATGATGTCCTCGCCACGGCGGCGGGCGGCCATCTTGAGCTCGGCAGTAATGTTGAAGACGTAAGGGGGGAGACGATCGATGCGCGCAAAGCGGCGCGGCGAACCTGGGTTGGCCATGTGTTCCTCGAGAGACGTATGCGCCCGGAACCGTCCGAGCGACGCTGGCCGCTGCGGCGGCCGACAAACAACATAATCCCGCCACGACCACTTCGTAAAGGATAATTTCCTGTTTTATTAGATTTTTTCAGCCACTTCGTTTGAAAAAATCGTAATTACAGAATCAGCCTCAGCAGGCGGTGCTTGCCGAAACACCGGTAAGCACCGCCGTCAAAGGGCTCAGTAGACCTGCACCCGCCACAGTTCGCGCGCGGCCGAGGCCGCGCTCATCGGCAAGCGCCCGTGCAAGGTCTGGTAGTTGTCGATCAGCACCAGGTCACCCGCCTGCCACTCATGGGCAATCAGGCATTCGGGGTCGTAGACCAGTTCGTCGAGCTGGCTGATCAATGCCTGCTGGAAGTCATCGTCGTGCCCCTGCACCTTCTGTTCGAGGGTCTGCAACGACGACTGACAGCCCTCCTGGTAGCGCAGTACCCGCTCGCCGCTGCGCGGATCGAGGTCGACCAGCGAGTAGCTGCGCGGCGAACCGCCGAAATAGGTCATGCGCGTGTAGTAGGTCAAATCGACGCCCTGCCACTGGCGGGCGGTGCGCAGGCCCACCTTGCGCAAGGCGTTGCGGCTGTCGACGACCGTAGTCTGCCCTTCCCCCGGCTGCGGCGGCGTCTTGCAATACAGCATGAAGGTGTGGGCGCAGAACTTGGGATCGCGCTGCACCAGCGGGTCGCTGTCGGGCAGCATGTTGAGGTCCCAGTGCAAGGGCGTCTTCTCCAGCGAATGCACCACGCCTTGGGGCTGGTCGGCCGGCTTGACCACATGCACCTCGCCAAAGGACCAACGGTAGATGGTGCCGAAACGCTCGCAGTCGGTGGCGAATGCCTGCTGGTCGGTGAACTCACAGCCTCTGAGGCAGACAAAGCCGAAACTGCGCACCAGGGCCTGCAAGGTCTCGGTGGACAGTCGCTGGAAACCCAGCCCCAGCGGGTCGCTGACCAGCAACCCGAACAGGGGGAGCTTCTGCAATGTGAAGTTGAAGCCCTCGAGCGCCTCGCCCGCAGTTTCATGGAACAGCCATGGCTGCCCCTGCCAGGTCACCAGCACATGCCGCGCGGGGTCGATCTGCGCGCGGCCTCGCAGTGTCTGACGCCCGTCTAGCTGGCGCACCGGCACTGCATGCCAGGGGCTGGCTACATGATCGAGCCCCTCGGCCAGGGCCACGGTGAACTTGGGGCCGGCATTGTCGTACTGGTGCACCGACAGGCGCACATGCCCGGGGAAAAACCGCTCGACCGCCGCATTCAAGGCCTGGCCGCGCAGCATCATCTGGTAGGCCTTGTAGCTGATCTGGCGCAGGTGCTCGTCTTCGTCCTGCCCGGCCTGGCGGCACAGGCGCAGGTCGTTGTAGAGGTGGCTGCACAACTTGTCGTGGGTCCGCCCCAGTGCCTCGTCGTGCTGGCACTGCTCGATCAGTGCGTCGACGTTCTTCCACGGCAGGCGGGCCTGCTTGACCAGGGTGGCGCGCAGGGCCTCGGCACTGCTGGCCTGGGGGAACAGGTCTTCCATGCTCACCCAACGGATGCAATGGGTGGTACACAGGGTGCGCAGCGCCTGGTTGTAGGCGCGGCGCACGTCGTCCGGCACGCCGACGATATCGTTGAAGGTGGTGCCGTCGCTGAGGATCGCGATCTCGCAGCCAGGGGCGTGGAGCTCGGCGAGCTCCTGGGCGAGGTGGTCGAGGCGCTCGATGGCGATCACCTCGCCATGGTCGGGCAGTACGCCGAAGGTCTTGTCGTGATCATTCGGCGACTTGCACGGGAAACCCGGCAGCACCATGCGCAGCGGCTCGCCGCTGTCGAAGCAGCGCGCCAGGTCGTGGGCCAGGTGCGCCCTGCCCGCTTGGTCGAAGCGGTCGCCCTGGGCCTTGAGCAGGTAAGCGTCCAGCACCTGGCCGACGGCTTCCATCCAGCTGTCTTTGTCTTGCATGTTGTGTCTTCCTTGAGAATGGCTACAGCGAACCGATTGGCGTTGCGGATTGGCTTGCACAGTGGCGCACTTGCTCCGGGCGCAGGGCCCGGAGCAGCTGCAAGGGTTGCTGGCAATGGAACTGTGGCCGCTGCTCGAGCAACGCTTGCCACTCGCCGTAGCCCCAACCGACGGCGGCGGCGGGCATGCCGGCGGCCTTGGCGGTCAACAGGTCGACGGGGGTATCGCCGACAAACAGGCAGTGGCCTGGGTCGATGCCCAGCCGTTCGGCAGCCTGCAGCGCGATGTCCGGTGCCGGCTTGAGCCGCTCGCCGGGGCGATGACCGAGCACCGCGGCAAATCGCTGCGCGGGCAGCAGCCCTTGCACGACACGCTCGGCGAGGGTGTGGGCCTTGTTGGTGACGACGGCCATGGGCAGCCCTTTGTCGGCAATCCTCTCGATCAGGCCGATACAACCGGGGAACGCTCGGGAACGCCGGACCAGGTTGTCGTGATAGCAGCTGCTGTAGTCGTCATGCAGGCGTTGGCGTTGCTCGGCGTCGAGGCCGACGGCGGCCCTTTCGAGCATCGCCGCCACACCGCCGCCGATCATGCCGCGCACCTCATCTGGCTGCAGCGCGTGCAGCCCGTGCAGGCTCAGCACATGATTCAGGCACCAGGCGATATCCGGCAGGGTATCGACCAGGGTGCCGTCCAGGTCAAATAGAACCGCGCGTATGTCCATTGGCGCCACCCTCACTGCGCGCTGGCGTAGTGGCAAGGCCGGCCACGGCGGAATACCAGCCGGCTGTAACGCTCATCGACATTGCTGCGCCGGTCGAGGGTCACCACGCCACGACGCTTGATCGCCACCGAATGCCAGGGGGTGCGCCACAGGTCGCTGGTCGGCACCAGGCGGATGCCGATCTTGCTCGATACCGCCAACTGCGGGTGGATCGACAGGCGCAGGCAATGCGGATAGCGCGCTTGCAGCAACGCACTCCAGGCCTCGCTACGCTGGATCACCCGCTGGGAGGCGGGCTTGGCGGCCTTCTTCACCGCGTTCATGCTCATGCCTTCGAACTCCACCAGCCCGGCGTAGTCCTCGGCGAGGAAACGATGGATGCCGCAGTACATCAGCCGCATGTGCTCCTCGTCCTCGAAGCGCTGCTGCAGGGCGCGCAGCGACTGGCCATGCTCGATCATCAGCTCTTCACGCATGGAGTCCAGGCAGCCCAGCTGTGGATAGGCATCCTTGAGGTCGAACAAGGTGAAGCGGCCGGGATAGTGCTGGCCGGCATAGCGCTGGATATCGTCGGTGTAGGCCTGGACATGGGCATCGGGCACCCGCACCAGGTCGGCGAAGACATAGCCGTCCGAGCAGATGTGAATGACCGCACCGGGGGCATGCACTGCGCGGATTTCCTCCGCCAGGCGGTTCAGCTCGTCGATGGCATGGTGCTCTGCCAGGTCCGGGAGCGGGCCGAGGGTCTTCTGGCGGTTGGGCGACTTGCCGGGGAAGGCCGGGAGGACCATTTCCACCGGCAGCCCGTGCTCGACGGCCTGCAGCACCTTGGGCAGGTGCGGGGCGAGCACGGCATCATCCAGCGCGTCATCCTGCCCGGGGGCCAGGCTGCGTCGACGAAACAGGCATTCGAGGATGGCCAGCGCGGTAGCGGTGCTGGCAGAGGCATGGCGTTGGCGCAGCGAAGCCGCGCACGCCGAAAGAGCGAAGCTCGATTCGGTCATGGAACAGTCCTTGTCATGTGGATCGATCCGAATGGATCGTGGCCTACCCTGGCCTGCAGGTCGTCCTGACCTGCGGCGCATAACATCCGGCAAAGGGCATGGCGCTGTCAACTGCCCTTCGAATGAATTTTCCGAGGCAAAAAAAAACGCCCCGGCAAGCCGGGGCGTCTTGTGCAGCTGGGGTGTTTCAGCGTGCGTAGGTCATCAGCACGTCGGCCGCGGTCTGGCTGTCCACGCCCATCATCACGCTCAGGGCAGTGACGGTGAGGATGGAGAAGCCGAATACCTTGCGCGCCCACTTGCTGTCGTCCTCGGCCTTGTAGCCGCCCCAGGCCATGTACAGCCAGTACAGGCCCATGGCGGCCGCCACGGCGAGGTAACCCAGGCCGGCGTAACCGCCGAGGGTCAGCATCAGGGTGGCGAGGACGAAGGCCAGCACGTACAGCACGATCTGCTTCTTCGCCGCGAGGATACCGCGCGCCACCGGCAGGACCGGGATGTTGGCGGCGCTGTAGTCCTTGAAGCGGAAGATGGCGATGGCAAAGCTGTGCGGCATCTGCCACAGGCTGAACATCACCAGCAGGGTGAACGCGGCCAGGTCGAAGCTGTTGCTCACCGCGCAGTAGCCGATCACCGGAGGCATGGCACCGGACAGGCTGCCGACCAGGGTGCCGTGCACCGATTTGCGCTTGAGCCACAGGCTGTAGAAGCCGACGTAGACCACGAAGCCAACCAGGGCGCAGAACGCCGACAGCGGGTTGGCCTGGACATACAGCAAGCTGAAACCCGCCACCCCGAGCAGGGTGGCGTAGATCAGCGCCAGGGGCAGCGACATGCCGCCCTGGACCATGACGCGGTTCTTGGTGCGCTCCATCTTGTGGTCGATGTCACGGTCGATGCAGTTGTTGAACACGCATCCGGACGCGACCACCAGGGACGTACCGATCACCACCGCCAGGAACAGGGCGAAATCCACATGCCCCTTGGCGGCAAGGAAGAAACCGCCTGCCACGGAAAGCACGTTACCGAAAATGATCCCCGGTTTGGTGATTTGGATAAAGTGCTTCACGGACATGCAGTCTTACCTCACTTGGCCAGCATTTCGAAGTGGATGCTGAACATGATCCACAGCGACAGGCCGACCAGCAGTGCAATTACCAGAACGGTGAACAGGAACGTCGACACGTTGGAGCGCTGCTCTTTCGAGCGGTCCATGTGCAGGAAGTACACGAGGTGCACCACCACCTGGATGACGGCCATGGCCACCACGATCAGGACGGTCAGGTTCTTCGGCAGGCTTGGGTACATCACCAGGCCGAACGGGATCGCGGTCAGGATGATCGACAGTACAAAGCCGATCATGTAGGACTTCACGCTACCGTGATTGCCTTCGTGATGAGTGTCGTGTGCGCTAGCCATTACAGAACCCCCAGCAGGTAGACGACGGTGAACACGCAGATCCAGACCACGTCGAGGAAGTGCCAGAACAGGCTCAGGCAGCTCATGCGGGTCTTGGCGGTCGGCGTGATGCCGTGCTTGTTGATCTGGTACATCATGATTGCCATCCAGATCAGACCGGCAGTCACGTGCAGGCCGTGGGTACCGACCAGCGCGAAGAACGCCGACAGGAAGCCACTGCGCTGCGGGCCGTAGCCTTCGGCGATCAGGTGATGGAACTCATAGATTTCCATCGCGATGAAGCCAGCACCGAACAGGAAGGTCACAGCCAACCAGCCCAGTACACCTGCCTTGTTGCCGGCGAACATCTTCAGCATGGCGAAGCCGAAGGTGATCGAGGACAGCAGCAGGAACGCGGTTTCGACCAGCACGAAGTCGAGCTGGAAGATGTCGTGACCCGACGGGCCGCCGGCGAAACCGCCGGACAGCACCGCGTAGGTGGCGAAGAGCGACGCAAACAGGATGCAGTCGGTCATCAGGTACAGCCAGAAACCGAGTACGGTCATCTGGCCCGAGTCGTGGTGGTGGTCATCGTGCGCATGGTCATGACCATGCGCGCCACCGTGGATTACTTGACTGGACATTGATTACACCCGTTCAAACGATTCGACACGTGCGCCGCCGGCAGGCAGTGCACCAGCGTTGGCCAGCGCTTTCATGCGCTCGCCTTCGATGCGCGCCACTTCTTCGGCCGGCACCATGTAGCCCTGGTCGTCACGCGCGGCGTGGCGAACGAAGACAGCGATGGTCGCAACCAGGCTCGCACCCACCAGCCACCAGATGTGCCAGATGAAGGCGAAGCCGAACACGGTCAGCAACAGACCCATGAACAGACCGGTGGAAGTGTTGCTCGGCATGTGGATCGCTTCGTACTTGGCCGGAGCCTTGTAGGCGGCGCCGGCTTGCTTGGCTTCGTGCCAGGCGTCCAGGCCAACGTGCTCAGGCATGTGGGCGAAGTTGTAGAACGGAGGTGGCGACGAAGTCGACCATTCCAGGGTACGGCCGCCCCATGGGTCGCCGGTGACGTCCATGTTGTCCTTGCGATCGCGAACCGAGACGTAGATCTGGATCAGCTGGCAGGCGATACCGAACAGGATCAGCACGGCGCCGACCACGGCTACGTACAGGTAGGGTTCCCACAGCGGGTTGTCGGAGTGGTTCAGACGACGGGTCATGCCCATGAAGCCCAGGGCGTACAGCGGCATGAACGCTACGTAGAAGCCGGAGATCCAGAACCAGAAGGCAGCCTTGCCCCACTTCTCGTTCAGGGTGAAACCGAAGGCTTTCGGGAACCAGAAGGCGAAGCCGGCGATGTAGCCGAATACCGCGCCACCGATGATCACGTTGTGGAAGTGGGCGATCACGAACAGGCTGTTGTGCAGAACGAAGTCGGCACCTGGAACAGCCAGCAGGACGCCGGTCATGCCACCGATGGAGAAGGTGACCATGAAGCCCAGGGTCCACATGATCGGCGCGGTGAAGCGCAGACGGCCCTGGTAGATGGTGAACAGCCAGTTGAACAGCTTCACACCGGTCGGAATGGAGATCAGCATCGTCGCCAGGCCGAAGAAGGTGTTGACGCTGGCGCCGGCACCCATGGTGAAGAAGTGGTGCAGCCAGACCGCAAAGCCGAGGATGGCGATCGCGCCCGATGCGTAGATCATCGAGTGGTGACCGAACAGGCGCTTGCCTGCGAAGGTCGAGGTAACTTCCGAGAACACGCCGAAGGCCGGCAGGATCAGGATGTAGACCTCAGGGTGACCCCACGCCCAGAACAGGTTGACGTACATCATCGGGTTCCCACCAAGCTCGTTGGTGAAGATGTGGAAGTCCAGATAACGGTCAACAGTCAGCAGTGCGAGTGCGGCGGTCAGGATCGGGAAGGAAGCGACGATCAGCACGTTGGCCCAGGTGCAGGTCCAGGTGAAGATCGGCATGTCCATCAGCTTCATGCCAGGAGCGCGCATCTTCATCACGGTGACGAGGAAGTTCACGCCGGTAAGCGTCGTACCCAGACCTGATAGCTGTAGCGCCCAGATGTAGTAGTCGACACCCACCCCAGGGCTGTACTGGATACCCGCGAGCGGCGGATAGGCAACCCAGCCGGTCTTGGCGAATTCACCAACGCCCAGCGAGATGTTGACCAGCAGCACGCCTGCCAGCAGCAGGTAGAAGCTCAGGGAGTTCAGGAACGGGAAGGCAACGTCACGTGCACCGATCTGCAGAGGAACCGCAAGGTTCATCAGGCCGGTGAAGAACGGCATCGCCATGAAGATGATCATGATCACACCGTGGGCGGTGAAGATCTGGTCATAGTGTTCAGGCGGCAGGTAGCCTTCGGAGCCACCGGTGGCGGCGGCCAACTGGGTACGCATCATGATGGCGTCGGCGAAGCCGCGCAGCAGCATGACCATAGCGACGATGATGTACATCACGCCGATTTTCTTGTGGTCGACCGTGGTCAGCCACTCGGTCCACAAGTAGGTCCACTTGCGGAAATAGGTGATGGCACCAACGACAGCGAGACCACCGAGCGCGATCATGGCAAGCGTCACCATGACTATCGGCTCGTGATACGGTATCGCCTCCAGAGTTAATTTACCGAACATCTCTTACTCCTCTGCACCGGCAGCTGGTTGCATACTCGATTCCACACCCTTGGTAGTGGCCAGGTCTTTGCTGCCTGCTTCTTCGTGGTTCGGACGACCGCGGTTCATGCCTTCGTACTTGTCGACGATGCGCTGGAACTGGTCAGCCTGAGCCTCGCTGTACAGCGCGACTGGGTTGTTTTCGCTTGCTTTGGCCAAGGCGTCATATTCGGCCTGGTCCAGTTTCTTCGGCGAAGCCTTCACCTCGGCGACCCATGCATCGAAGTCGGCCTGGGAGGTGGCAACAGCCTTGAATTTCATACCGGTGAAGCCGGCGCCGCTGTAGTTGGCGGAGATACCGTCGAACTCACCGTTCTCGTTGGCGATCAGGTGCAGTTTGGTGGTCATGCCAGCCATGGCGTAGATCTGGCCACCCAGGCCCGGGATGAAGAAGGAGTTCATCACGGCGTCGGAGGTCACGCGGAAGTTGACCGGGGTGTTGGCCGGGAAGACGATCTTGTTGACCGTGGCAATGCCCTGTTCCGGGTAGATGAACAGCCATTTCCAGTCCAGCGCGACCACGTCGATCTGCACCGGCTTCACATCGGAATCCAGTGGACGGTACGGGTCCAGCTTGTGGGTGGAGTGGTAGGTGAAGTAACCCAGGGCGATGATGATCAGGATCGGGATGATCCACACCGCGGCCTCGATCTTGGTCGAGTGCGACCAGTCGGGGGTGTAGGTGGCGGCCTTGTTGGACGCGCGATACTTCCAGGCGAACGCCAGGGTCATGATGATCACGGGCACGACCACCAGCAGCATCAGGCCGGTGGCGATCAGGATCAGGTTCTTCTGCTCAATGCCGACCTGGCCCTTCGGATCGAGCAGGGTCCAGTTGCACCCACTGAGTAAAAGCATGCCTAAAAAGGGCAATATGCCAAACAGTCTGGGGTAACGCTTTTTACTCATCTCACGACCTCTAGATCAGCTTGCTTCAATGCAATTTGTGTTTTGGTAGCCAACACTTCGTCCTGCCAAGTGCGGCAATTGGCGCCCGTACTCGCCCCTGCCAGGGATCCGACTGCTGGATCTTGGCGTCAAGCGGGTTGGCGGTGCTTATGGTTTCGTAGGCAACAGGCCTGTACTTCAGACCAAGTCCATTTGGTGCGGGAAAACGCGGAGGGGTGTCCGCCCGGTATCGCCGTTGGGCGAAACTTGTCGAAGTCAGCAAATGGAAAGCGCTGCGGCTCCCATCAATCCTGCGACTCGCAAGCAGTGCCGAACGGAAATTGGGGGCGATTGTAGATAGGTCGCCCCACGATGACTATGACTTATTGAGCAACAGTCTTTTACAGAATGCGTAACAATACTGGTCAAAAAATCAACTTCGCGACAGTTTGTCGCACCCCGCGCAGTAGCCCTGAAACCCTTGCCGCGCAAGGGCTGGTGGCTGACCTGGATCAATCATCGGGGGCCATTTGCAGCTTATCTCGCCGCGCAATAGACCCAGGTCAATTCGGGACTTTGGTCTAAGCGCGGCGACGGTTTCGGTAGATGCCCAGGGGCACCAGCACCGCCGTCAGCACGAACGCCACCAGCGCCCATTGCGCGAGGGACAGGCCGAGGATCGGTGGGTAGGGCGTGGAGCAGAACCCATCGACCTGGAACGCCAGCGGCCAGAGCTTGGCCAGCGGCAGGTCGTCGACGATGGGCTGCAAGGTGTCGATACCGCAGCTGACCATGGGGTTGGCGAGTATATACACATGGTTGCCGGCGGCAACGATGCCACCGATGGCGCTGAGCACCACCAGCGCCTCGAAGAAGGTCAGGCTGCGGCGCCCGGGCATGGCGGCGGCGATGAAGGCGAAGATCGCGATGAACAGCAGGGCATAGCGCTGCAGGATGCACAGCGGGCAAGGTGCCTCGCCCAGCACCACCTGCATGTACAGGGCGCCGCCGATCAGCGCCAGGCAGATCACGCCGAGGAGCACCAGAAAGCGCCGTTCCCGATTCAGGCGCGATGAGAGTTCGTTCATTGCCGATTCCTTCGATGGAGAGTGACAGCGCGGGCTGCCCGAGGGGCGCCCAGTCTACACGCTGGAGATGACCTTTGAATGCATCGAGCGGGGGCGTGCGCGGCTATCCACTGATGACCTAGGACCGAGCGGGTCGGTTTCGGTTCACTGACGCACGTGAAAAATGCGCCAGCCCAGGTGCCGGGCAGGAGCAGGCCCCTCGACACCTGGGAGTGAAGGATACAGTGATTAAAGGAGGATTAAAGATGAAAGCGGGTGTAACCGCGCTCACCTCTTCCTTATATAGAAGATCGGTTAGGCCCAATCGCTGCGGTTCGGCGCTCGGCCAGGCCGACAGCGTCGAATGTCATCGTCCGCTTCGTTCTCGATTACCCACGGCCGGGAGCATCCGTGTGCTGGCGGCCCGACAGAACGCCGAACCGCAGCGATTGGGATGAATTACTCGTAGCCTGTCCCGGCCCCCTC
>NZ_JBMDJQ010000053.1:0-30832 GCF_057809275.1 Pseudomonas sp. FG36 | reverse complement strand
CATCGGAGCATCGATGCGACTTGCCCCGCGATCGTTTTCAGCCCTGATCCATCCTCAGTTCGCGACGCACCAGCTCCAGCAATTTGCCCAGGTCCACCGGCTTGAGCAGAAAGTCCACCACCCCCAGGTGCATCACGTCCACCGCCTCCTTCACATCGGTGTCGCCCGACACCACGATGATCGACAGCGCCGCCCGCTCGGACTCGCGAACCTGGCGAATCAGCTCCAGGCCATCCTTGGGCTCCATGCGCAGATCGGTGATCATCAGCGCGATCCGCGGTTCGTAATGCAGCTTCAACATCGCTTCCTGCGCGCCGTCAGCCGTCATGCAGGCGATGCCTCGGCTCTTCAGGTACAGGCTCAGCGCCTCGCTGTTCACCGGGTTGTCGTCCACCACCAGCACTACGGGACGAGCCGCGACAGGCGCACTCACCCCGGCCAGTGCCTCGCGCTCGGCGTCACTCAGTATGTCGTCATGCTCGGCCATGGCCCATCTCGTCAAAAAAATCTCGTTCACAGCTTAGGACCGCGAAATTTACATCGCCCGGTTCGCCTTTCGTCGGGTCCTTGACAGCCTCGCTCTAGACTTACGTCCAATGGGCACCACAGTACGGCCAGCCGACCATGGGGGCCGAGAACAACAAAGCCGACCCCTATAGATAGATATATATAGTTCGGCGTAGCGATACGGTCAGCTTCATGAGCAAAAAGGACGCCTATACCCAGGCCGGCAGGACAGCGGTACTGCAAAACATCCAGGGCACCCTGCAGTTCCTGCAGCGTTTCCCGCCGTTCAACCAGATGGAACACAGCCACCTGGCCTACCTGGTGGAACAGTGCCAGCTGCGCTTCTACGCAGGCGGCGAAAGCATCATCACGCCGGCCGAGGGCCCGGTCGAGCACTTCTATATCGTCAAGCAGGGGCGCGTGGTCGGCGAACGTCACCATGTCACCAAGCCAGGCACCGAGACCACCTTCGAGATCACCAGCGGTGAATGCTTCCCGCTGGCGGCCTTGCTCGGCGAGCGGGCCACCCGCACCGAGCACCTGGCCGGCGAAGACACCTTCTGCCTGCAACTGGACAAGGCCGCGTTCATTCGTGTGTTTTCCATGTCCGAGGTGTTCCGCGACTTCGCCCTGCGCGGCGTCAGCAGCCTGCTCGACCAGGTCAACCAGCAAGTGCGCCAGCGCGCCGTGGAAACCCTGAGCACCCAGTACTCGCTGAACACGCCGTTGGGCGAGCTGGCGCTGCGCCACCCGGTGGTGTGCACGCCAGACACGCCACTGCGCGAAGCCGTGCGGCTGATGCACGAGCAACAGGTTGGCAGCATCGTGATCATCGATGAGCAGCGCCACCCCATCGGCATCTTCACCCTGCGCGACCTGCGCCAGGTGGTGGCCGACGCCAGCGCAGAACTGACCGCGCCCATCGAGCGCTACATGACCGCCAAACCGTTCTACCTGAGCCCCCAGGCCAGTGCGTTCGACGCCGCCATGGCGATGACCGAACGCCACATTGCCCATGTCTGCCTGGTGGACAACCAGCGCCTGTGCGGGGTGATTTCCGAGCGCGACCTGTTCTCCCTGCAACGCGTCGACCTGGTGCACCTGGCCCGCACCATCCGCCATGCACCGCGACTGGACAGCCTGGTGTCACTGCGCGGCGAAATCGGCCAGCTGGTCGAACGCATGCTCGCCCACGGCGCCTCCTCAACCCAGATCACCCAGATCATCACCTTGCTCAACGACCACACCGTGTGCCGGGTGATCGAACTGGCCATCGCCGAGCGCGGCGACCCGGGCGTGCCGTTCAGTTGGTTGTGCTTCGGCAGCGAGGGCCGCCGCGAGCAGACCCTGTACACCGACCAGGACAACGGCATTCTTTTCGAGGCCCGTGACGGCGCCGAAGCCGAGGCGATCCGCGCACGCTTGCTGCCGTTGGCCCAACAGATCAACCACAACCTGGCCCAGTGCGGCTTCACCCTGTGCAAGGGCAACGTGATGGCCGGCAACCCCGAGCTGTGCCTGTCGCGCGGCGAGTGGGCACGGCGCTTCGCCGGCTTCGTGCGCGAAGCCAGCCCCGAAAACCTGCTGGGCTCGAGCATCTACTTCGACCTGCGCGTGGTCTGGGGCAACGAGCAAGGCTGCGAGCAACTGCGCCAGGGCCTGCTGGAGCAGGTCGCGGACAACCGCATCTTCCAGCGCATGTTGGCCGACAATGCCCTGCGCCAGCGTCCGCCGGTCGGGCGCCTGCGCGAGTTCGTGCTGACCCGCCAGGGTGACGACAAGGCCGCCACCCTCGACCTCAAGGTGCAGGGCCTGACCCCGTTCGTCGATGGCGCTCGGCTGCTGGCCCTGGCCCATGGCATAACGGCCTGCAACACCCTCGAACGGCTGCGTCAGCTGATCGCCAAGGGCATCATCGACCCGCTCGACGGCGCCGCCTATGAAGAGGCCTACCACTTCATCCAGCAGACCCGCATGCAGCAGCACCAGCGCCAGAGCCGCGAGAACATGCCTTATTCCAACCGGCTGGACCCCGACAGCCTCAACCACCTGGACCGGCGCATCCTGCGCGAGTCCCTGCGCCAGGCCCAGCGCCTGCAGAGCAGCCTGGCCCTGCGGTACCAGTTGTGAACCTGTTCGCCTGGTTGCGCCCCACAGCCCCCGAACTCGATGCGGCGCTGCAGCGGCGCCTGGCCGTGCTGCCAGGCCCTGCGCCCCTGGGCGTGTGCTCCCTGCGCGAACAGCGCTGGGTGGTGCTGGACCTGGAGACCAGCGGCCTGAATCTCAATCGCGACCAGGTGCTGTCGATCGGCGCGGTGGCCATCGAGGACGGTGCCATCGACCTCGGTCGGCCGTTCGAGCGGACCCTGCGCCGCCCCGAACAGAAAACCAACGCCAGCGTGCTGATCCACGGCCTGGGCCCAAGCGCCCTGGCTGCCGGCTGCGAACCGGCCGAAGCCCTGCTCGACCTGATGACGTTCATCGGCGACAGTCCGGTATTGGCGTTCCATGCCCCTTTCGACCAGCGCATGCTGGCCCGGGCGTTGAAGGACAGCCTGGGCCTGCGCCTGCAGCATTTGTTCCTCGATGTGGCGGAGCTGGCGCCGATGCTCAACCCCGACACCGTGCTGCGCGAGGCCGGGCTGGACGACTGGATCGCCCGTTTCGGCCTCGAAGTCCAGGCCCGCCACCATGCCAGCGCCGATGCCCAGGTGACCGCGGAACTTGCGTTGATCCTGTTCAGCCAGGCGCGCCGCCAGCAACTGGACAGCCCGCTGCAGCTGGAGCAGCGGGTGCGCCAGTGGCGACGACGCAAGGCGCAGCACCACGGCCTCTGACTTTTATCGCGCTCCCCTGACATGCTGGCAATCCGATAAGCGTCAATTGCGCCCTCCCCCCTGCCTCTGCCACAATCGCGAATAATTATCGTTAGTTAACGCATTCTTTCTCGGGGAACGCTTCTTGACGTCTGCGCACAGTCCACATGCCGAACTGGTCGGCGCGCTGTACCGCGACCATCGCACCTGGCTGCTGGCCTGGCTGCAGCGCAGCACTGCCTGCCGCCAGCGTGCCGAGGACCTGAGCCAGGACACCTTCGTGCGCCTGCTCGGCCGCGAGCGCCTGGACGCCCCCCGCGAACCCCGCGCCTTTCTGGTCGCCGTGGCCAAGGGCCTGTTGTTCGACCACTTCCGCCGTGCCGCCCTCGAGCAGGCCTACCTCGCGGAACTGGCGCTGCTGCCCGAAGCCGAGCACCCGTCACCGGAACAGCAACACCTGATCCTCGAAGACCTCAAGGCCATCGACCGCTTGCTGGGCAAACTGTCGAGCAAGGCCCGGGCAGCCTTCCTGTACAACCGCCTGGACGGCCTGGGGCACGCCGAGATCGCCGAGCGCCTCGGGGTGTCGGTCTCGCGCGTGCGCCAGTACATCGCCCAAGGCCTGCGTCAGTGCTATGTCGCCCTTTACGGGGAGCCGACATGAAGCATGCCCCGGTTTCCAGCAAGGTGCTGGAAGCGGCCATCGCCTGGAAGTTGTGCCTCGACGAAGGTAGCGGTACCCCGGACGAACGCAGCGAGTTCACGCGCTGGCACGCCGCCCACGAGGAGCACGCCCGCGCCTGGCTGCAACTGGGCATGCTCGACCAGCGCGTCAACGCTGCCGCCGGGCCGGTACGCCACACCCTGCTGCAATCCCGGGCCGGGTTGCGCCAGCGCCTGGGCGGCCTGGCCGGCATGCTGCTACTTGGCGGCCTGCTGGCCTGGGCTGGCGCACCGTCACTGTCGCCCACCTACTGGCTGGCCGACCAACGCACCAGCACCGGCGAGTTGCGCACCCTGCGCCTGGAAGACGGCACCCTGCTCAGCCTCAACAGCCAGACCGCGGTGGACATCGACTTCCAGGGCGAACAACGGCTGATTGTCCTGCACCAGGGCGAGATCTCGGTGGAAACCGGCCACAAGGACAGCCGCCCATTGCTGGTGCGCACCGAGGAAGGTCGCCTGCGCCCGCTGGGTACCCGCTTCCTGGTCAAGCGCGAGGAGGCCGGCACACGCCTGGAGGTGCTGCAGGCATCGGTAGCCGCCAAACCCCAGCACAGCGGCGACGAGCAGGTGCTGCGCGAAGGCCAGCAAGTGCTGATGAGCGCCGACGGCCTGGGCAGTGTCAGCCCCGTGGCGGTCGGCAGCGACGCCTGGACCCGCGGCATGCTGGTGGTGGACAACGTGCGCCTGGCCGACCTGGTGGCCACCCTCGGCCAGTACCGCAGCGGCCACCTGGGCGTCAGCGACGCAGTGGCCGAGCTACGCGTGAGCGGCAGTTTCCCGCTGACCGACACCGACCTGGCCCTGGCCTCGCTGCAACCGGTGCTGCCGGTGAAGATCGAACGGCATACGCCGTGGTGGGTCACCGTTACCGCCAAATAGCCCCAGCCAGACCACCCTTTGGGAGCCGGCTTACCGCCTCCCAAAGGGTTTTGCAAATCAGTCGTATTTTTTTCACACCCCCCTGTCACTTTCCCACTCTCGCTCGGCAAGGAAGCAGTCAGCACTATTTCGTCGAGGAGCCGCTGAATGTCCCGTGCCGTTGATGCTTTGCTTCGCCCCAGCCTGATGGCCCTGGCCATCGGCCTGGCCACCCCGTTGGCCAGCACCGCCCTGTTCGCCGCCGAACAGTCCGCCATGCGTGCCTACAACCTGCCCAGCGCACCGCTGGCCAGCACCCTGAACCAGATCGCCAGCCAGGCCGGTATCGCCCTGGCGCTGGATCCGGCGCTGGTCAGTGGGCGCAATTCGGCGCCGGTAAGCGGTCAGTTCGACGCCGTCGGCGCTCTGCAAGCCGCGCTACGTGGTACGGGCTTGCAACTGCAGCAGAGCAGCGCCGGCAGCTATAGCCTGGTAACGGCAAGCGAGGGCACGCTGGCACTGCCGGAGACAAACATCGACGCCAACAGCAGCTTTGAAAGCGCCTGGGGCGCGGTAGAGGGCTACACCGCGACCCGCACTGCGGCGGGCACTAAGACAGATACTGCCATCGCGGAGTTGCCACGCTCAGTTAGCGTGATCACTCGCCAGCAGATGGAAGACCGCCCGGTCCTCAACCTGAATGACGCCTTGCGCTACACCGCAGGCGTGCAGAGCAGCGGATACGGCGCAGACTCGCGCAATGACTGGCTGCTGGTGCGTGGCTTCGTGCCCACCCAGTTCCTCGACGGCCTGCCACTGCCTCAGGGCAACTACGCCACCCCCAAGATCGAGACCTGGAACCTGGAGCGTATTGCCGTACTGCGCGGCCCTGCTTCGTCCGTCTATGGCCAGACCCCGCCTGGTGGCCTGCTGGACATGACCAGCCGTCGGCCCCAGCTGGAAAGCAGCCATGAAGTGGAAGCCCAGGTGGGTAGCAACAACCATAAGCAGATCAACTTCGACAGCACCGGCAAGGTCGACGATGCCGGCCAGTTTCTTTACCGCGTCAGCGGCACCGTGCGCGACAGCGGCGCACCAGTCGATCATATTCCGGACAAACGCTACAACATCGCTCCCAGCCTGACCTGGAACATCAACGACGATACCAAGCTGACCTTCCTCAGCCAGTATACCCGCGACGATACCGGCATCACCGGCCAGTTCCTGCCGTTGCAGGGCACCAAGCTGGCCAGCCCGGCAGGCAAGATTTCCCACCACAAGAACCTGGGCGATCCCGACTGGGAATCCTACGACCGTACCTACTACCACCTGGGCTATGCGTTCGAGACCCGGCTGAACGACATGTGGCAGTTCCGCCAGAACCTGCGCTACGTGCGCAACGAACTGGACTTCAAAGGGATCACCGCTGGCGGTTCGATCTGGCCCAAAGGCCCGGATGAAGCCGTCAGCCCCGATGGCACCGTGCAACGCACCGCCGGTATTGTCGAGGAGGACATCAGCCAGTTCGCCGTGGACAACAACTTCCAGGCCGATTTCCAGACCGGCGTGGTCAGCCACACCCTGCTGCTTGGGCTCGATCACCAGCGTTCCAGCAGCAATGCCCGCTGGCGCTGGGGCTCGGCCGGCGTGCCGCCGAGCAACATCCACAACCCGGTGTACGGCCAGGACTTCTCGAACGTCCAGTACTTCGACATGTACGACTACACCCAGAAAACGCAGCAGACCGGCCTCTACCTTCAAGACCAGATGGCCCTGGACAACTGGCGCCTGACACTGGGTGGCCGCGAAGACTGGGTGCACACCGGTACCACGTTCCACAACATGGGCGATGCCACCAATACCCAGCGTGACAAGAAGTTCAGCGGCAATGCGGCGCTGAGCTACGTCTTCGACAACGGCATCATCCCCTATATCTCCTATGCCGAGTCCTTTGAACCTGCGTCAGGCTCCTCGGTCAACAGCACCGATGCCTTCAAGCCCACCGAAGGCAAACAGTATGAGCTAGGTATCAAGTACCAGCCGCCAGGCAGCAAGAGCCTGTTCACCGCTGCGGTATTCGACCTGACCCAGGAGAATATGTCGGTCACCGAGGCCAACGTCACCCGCCAGGTGGGTGAAGTCCGGGTCAAGGGCCTGGAGCTGGAGGCCACGTCCGATGTAACCGAAAACCTCAAGTTGGTGGGCTCCTACACCTACAACGACAGCGAGATCGTCAAGGGCACCACTGAGGAGAAAGGCAAGCGCATGGCCCAGGTGCCACGCAACCAGGCTACCGCGTGGGCCGACTACACCTGGCACAGCGGCCCGCTGGACGGCTTCGGCGTCGGGGTGGGTGTGCGCTATGTAGGTGACACCTATGGCAACACCACCAACACCGACTGGGGCCACGTCGGCTCGTATACCGTGTACGACGCCTCGGTGCACTACGACCTGGGCCGCCTGAACGGTACCTTCAAGGGCGTGACGGTTGCCGTGGATGCCAAGAACCTGTTCAACAAGGACTACCTGTCGACCTGCGATGGCTACTACTGCTACTACGGCGACGAGCGCAACGTAATGGCCAGCGTCAACTACAAGTTCTGAGTGGCCATCGCGGGTCAAGCCTACTCCTGCAGATCGTGGGAGCGGGCTGGCCCCGCGATGCGTAAGGAGCCGTGATGAAAAGCCAAACCATCCGCCGCTGGTCAGCGATCCACACCTGGAGCAGCCTGGTGTGCACGCTGTTCCTGCTGCTGCTGGCCCTGACCGGCCTGCCGCTGATTTTCCACCACGAGCTGGAACACCTGCTGGGCGATGCCCCCGAACTGCGCGAGATGCCCGCCGGCACCCCGCACCTGGACCTGCAGCAACTGGTGCTCAAGGCCGAGCAACACCGCCCTGGCGAAGTCATGCAGTACTTCGGCTACGAAGAGGACGAACCCAACGGCGTGGTGGCGATCATGGCCGCCACCGCCGGCACCCACCCGGACCAATCGCACACCTTCATGCTCGATGCGCGTACCGGCGAGGCCGTGGCCATGCCGGCGGCCAACGGCGGTTTCATGATGCTGATGCTGCGCCTGCACGTGGACATGTTCGCCGGGCTGCCCGGCAAGTTGTGGCTGGCCTTCATGGGCCTGCTGTTCGTCGTCGCGATCATCTCCGGCACAGTGCTCTACGCGCCGTTCATGCGCCGCCTGGAGTTCGCCACGGTGCGCCACGACAAGTCGCGGCGCCTACGCTGGCTCGACCTGCACAACCTGATCGGCGTGGTCACCCTGACCTGGGCCCTGGTGGTCGGCGTCACCGGGGTGATCAGCGCCCTGTCCGACCTGGTGATCGCCGCCTGGCGCAACGACAGCCTGGCGGCCATGGTCGCGCCCTACCGCGATGCACCGCCGCTCACCGAGCGCGCTCCGGCCACGCAGCTGCTGAAGATCGCCGAACAGGCCGCGCCCGGCATGCGCCCGGACTTCATCGCCTTCCCCGGCACGCGCTTCTCCAGCGAGCACCATTACGCGGTGTTCATGAACGGCGCCACGCACCTGACCTCGCACCTGTTTACCCCGGTGCTGATCGACGCCCGCACCCTTGAGGTGACCGCAGTCGGAAACCGGCCCTGGTACATGGACGCCATGGGCCTTTCGCAGCCCCTGCACTTTGGTGACTACGGCGGCCGACCGATGCAGATACTGTGGGCCGTGCTCGATGTGCTGACCATCATCGTGCTGGGCAGTGGGCTGTACCTGTGGTGGGGCAAGCAGCGCCGTTCCAGGGAGGGCCAGGCATGAGCCACCGTTCGCAATCGACCGCCAAGGTGTTTGCCTGGCCAACGGCCATCGCCCTGCTCGGTGCGCTGGGTCTGTTCGCCGCGCTGCTCGGTGACGGCGCATGGGACATGCTCGCCTGGCTCGGCCTCGGCATCCCGGCCTGGCTAGGCCTGCGCGGCCTTTGCCGTTGAAATAGCCCGCAACCGCCAGAGGCATCACCCACCGGCCTAGCATGCGCGCTCCCCTACACAAGGAGCGCCACATGCGAGCCCTGGAACGCATCGAATTCCTCAACCGGCAGGTCCTGGCGTTGCTTGACGCCATGCCTGTCGCCGACCCGCAAATACAATCCCGCCCACAACTGCACGGCGACCTTGCGCAGTTCTGGGCGGCCACCGACGCCCAAGGGCGCTCACGTCAGCTGCGCCTTACCGACATTCGCCGGGCGATGATGCAGGCCGAAATAGACCTGAGGGTTAGCGACCAGACATTGAGCCCGGCGCTGGCCGCAACCTTGAGCACACTGCTCGACTTGCCGTACGCCTGGCAACGCCATCACCATCCCCTGGGGCGCAGGGCGCAGGTCTATCGCCCGACGCTGTCACGCATCCGTCCCTCTTGGCGCTCCCCCTTGCCTGGGATGTTCGTGATCGTCACCGGCACCGCGCCAGGTCAGCCTCTCGAGCCTGAACAGCCAAGCGGCCCCGCTCTGCTCTGCGGTCCCGCCCAGGGTATCGAAACCTACGCCTCGATATCAGCATTGCACCGGGAGTTGTGCGAACGCCTCGACGACCCGATACAAGGCCCGCCCTTGCTGAACCTGTTGGTACTGGAGCGAAACATCAGCAATGCCACCCAGGCCGATCGCCTGCGCTACGAGTGGTATGCCGATGATCCGCTGGAAGACCAGGTCGATTGCTTCGTCCGGGCACAGCGGCAACGCCTCAACCATGCCTGGCCCAAGGATCCGGCCGCGGCCGCCAGCGCGGTCGCGGGTGTACGCAAGGCCATGGCGCTGGCCAGCGAAGCCGGCAGTCGCGCGCTGCTCGACACACGCTATGCACTGCTGCTGGAAAGAAACCTGCCCAACTGGCTGGTTGCGGCAGGCCCACAGGCACTAGCGCATATCATGCAGACCATGCAGGAACTGGTGGCGGCGGGCGAGCAGGTCGCCGCTCCCGGCATACCGACGTTCGCCCAGTTCCAGCAGCAACACTCCCTGCAGGCCTGGACACGAGAGCGCCTGGAGCAACGTTTGCGCCACGATCTGGCCTTGACCCACCCCGTTTCGGACATCTTGGTCAACATCGTCCATACCCGCCAGACCGGCCCGCACGTCAACCCGCTGCAACCTTCCAGCTACGTGACCTGGCGGGGCATCGAGCGGGTGGGTGGCGAATTGATCGAAACCGTTCGCGAAAGCTACCCATTGGATGCATTGGCCATGCGCAATGTCGCCTGGTTCGATTTCGATTATTGGCTGACCGCCCGGGTCACGCACCGCCAGGGCAAGCCACTGCCTGCACAACTGTCGCCGGACTACGTCAAAAGCCTGGTCAGGAACCTGAACGTGGGCGGCACCTATGCCAGATTTCTCAGGACGCAGCTGCTTGACTCCCCGGCTGGTGCCTGGTGTCTACAAGCACATGGCAGAATCAATCGGGCACGCATGCGTGCGGAGGCAGCCAAGGCGCGTTACGCCGGGCATCTCGACAAGGCCTGGAACGAACGCGCCTACCACTGGGTGCGACAGGTCATCGAACACCCCCAGAACACCCAGCGCCCAACGGTTGACGGCCATCGCGTGGTCGCTCGTCAAGTGCTGATCAAAGGTCATAGCGTGCAAGGTGTGCTGCTGATAGACAGCCCGTCACCCAGCGTCTCGTCTTTTGTCATGTACACCCCGGATGCGCCTGATCGCCGGGCGTGGCGCTCGTTCGCCAGCAGCTTCGAGCTGTTGCGCCTGCTGCGCGCGCAACCGGCGCTGCGCCACTACGCGGGACGGCGCCTGGCGCAGTTGCCAGCGGCAGAAACCGAACAGCTGTTGCGCAAAGGCCGGCTGGGCAGAGTGCTGCGCACTCCCGCCATCCGTGACGACTTGTTCGTCGCCTACTACAAAGCCGAAGTCCGCGGCTTGCTGGCGGCCAGTGATGCCAACAGCCGCACCACGCTGGAGGTCGACATCGGCCAGGCCGTCAGTTTCAGCTGGTATCTGGTCGACCTGATTACCCTGGTGCTGCCCGCCAGGATTCTCATCCCGCTGGTACTGGGACGCATGGCGATCGAAATCTGGAATGGCGTGGACGCTTACCGCCAGGATGACCTGAATGCTGTCCTGCGGCATATGTACAACGCCCTCAGTCACCTCAACGATGCCGGCACCAGCCTCGCCAGCACGGGGTTGGTACGTCGCCTTCTGCGCGGCATGCCAGTACACCCGCCGCTGCCGCTGCCCTCACGCTACACCGTCAATACAGACCCCAGACACCTGCGCTTCCACATCGATGGGCTATACGGCGAGCAGGTTTACGAGAAGGCCTCGGAATTCGACGGGCTGAGCCACTATTTCATTCAAGATGCCCAGGACCGGTTCTACAAAGTGGCCTTCGATGGCGAACGCTGGCGAGTCATCGACCCCGAACAACCCGATGCTTACCTGGCGCAGCCGGTCAAGCGCCTGGCCAACGGCAACTGGGTCATCGACTCGCCGTTGCACTGGTATGACGGCCTGCCTGATCTGACACGCCTGTTGGACGATTGCCGCCTTCACCCTGCATTGCAGGGCACCGCAACTGACGGACCCGAAGGGCTGTGGCAGGCAGCGGGCCAGCTTTACCTGCCGACGGCTCGCGGGCAGTTGCCGCTGCGCCGGCACCTGTTGCCGGGGCACTACCATCTGCTGATTCCCGATGCCGCCAACGCAGGGGTCGTGCCCTGGGCGACCCTGCGCTGGCAGGATCGTCAGTGGCGTATCCGCGTGCGTCAGGCGGGACGCAGCAGCGACTGGCTGCTTCTGCCGGACGTCTACTCGGTCAGCCGCGGCAACAGGCGATCAAGCCGCTGATGGAGCGCACTACCACTGGGCCAGTTGCGCAGCATGCGCGCCCGGTCGCGGGTGAAGGCCGGTGCGAAGCTGAGCTGGGTGGCGTGCTGGCACATGGCGTCGAGGTCGATCAGCGACCATTGCCCGTCCTGCCAGAACAGGTTGTGGCCCTTGAAGTCGCCATGGCTGATGCGCTCGCGGATCAGCTGTTGCATCACCCGCACCAGGGCCTCGACCTGCTCGTCGGGCGCCTCGCCGCTTTCCACATAGGGCGCGAAGCATTCGATCAGGTCCGGCCCGTCGGCGTACTCGGTGACCAGATAGGCGCGGCTGCGCAGGCCCAGGGTACGCTGTTCCAGCACCGCCAATGGCCGTGGCGTGGCAATGTCGAGAAACTCAAGGCGATGCCCCTCGATCCACGAATGCCAGGCCCGGCTCGGGCGCCAGAAGCGCTTGAACCAATGCGCGGTGTTCTTGATGTTGTAGCGTTTGAGCACCAGCGTGCGGCCGGCCACCTCGATACGCGCCACGCTGGCCGCGCCACCGGTCTTGTACAGGTGGCCCTGGTCAATCAACGCATCGGCCTGCTCGAGCACCGGCAGCAGCGCCTCGACTTCGCCGCGACGGATGGCGCGCAGGCCCGACAGGCTGCGCTCGACGCTGAACAGCGTGCATTCGCGCCCGGCCTTGGCCAGGTAGTCCTTCAGGCGCCAGTTGCGCACCTTGTCCACCTGCTTTTGCAGCGCTTCCAGCGGCAGCGCATGCTCGGCGTTGGCCAGGATGTAATGCACCAGCGCCTCCTCGATAAAAGGCTCCAGGCGCTTGGGCAACTGGGCGAAGAACACCCCGAGGTTTTCCAGCACGCGCTGGCGCGACAGCTGCTGGCCGGGCGTTTCGGCCTTGATCCCCGCGCCGTCGATCAGGTACAGCTGACCGTCCTGGCGCAGCAGGTTGTCCAGATGCAAGTCTTCCTGCCACAAACCCTTGGCATGCAGGTGTGCGATGGCGGTCAACGCCTCGCCAAGCACCAGGTGCTGCTCGTCGGCGAGCATCGGCAATGATTCCACCTTGGCCCAGGCATCACCCAGGCTTTCGGCGTGATCGAGGTATTCGAACAACAGCCAGCCACCTTCGCCTTCCTTGAGGCCATCGACCAGCAGCCGCGGCGTGGTCAGGCCCTGATCGGCCATCAGTAGGGCGCCATCGCGTTCGCGCTGGAAGTGGCGGGCGGCATTGCCGCCGACCAGCAACTTGGCCAGGACCTTGGTGCCACGCCAGATACCGGCGCCGACATAGCGCTGGCCCGGCAGCACACGCAGCAGGCTGAGCAGTTGCAGGTCGGCGCTGCCCGCCGCGTCGGCGAGGGTGATGGTCAGGGGCAGGCTTGGGCTGCGCCCGGCCTCCTTCAGTTCGGACAAGCGCATCAGCGGGCCTCTTTGTGACGGCGGCGTTGGGTCAGGCGTTGCTGCCAGGTGGAAACCAGGGCGCTGTCCGCCGGCTGCTCCAGGTAGGCGGCCAGCAGCACACGCACGTCTGCCTCGCTCCAGGCCCGGGCACGCCGTAGCAGCGGCTCGAGGTCCTTGACCCGGTCACGCATGCCGAACAGCAGCGGACGGGTCTTCTCCAGGTCGATCAACTGTGCCTGCCAGCCCTCGCGGCGCTCACGCAGGAAGATGTGCTTGGGGTAGAAGCAACCGTGCATCTGCCCGGCGCCGTGCAGAGTGCGCGCCAGCTGGCCACAGGCCTGGAGGATGCCCTGGCGTTGCGGCGCGGGTGTCTGCGGCCAATGGCCGAGCAAATGCTCAAGGTCGGTCCATTCGTCCAGCGCCCGGGTCATGAGGATCGCCCGGTGTTGGCCGGCCTGTTTGCGCTCCCCATAGAAGACCGCCTGCAGGGCCGGGATATCGAGCTTCTGGTAACGGCTGATGTTGCGAAACTCACGGGCGAAGGTCGGCTCGCCGAACGGCCGGTGCAGGCTGCGAGTCAGGTAGTCGCTCTGGCGCTTGAGGTAGTAGCCCTTACCCTCGAGCTCGAGGCGGAACACGCTGCTCCAGCCGCCGCGGCCGGTGTTGGGTTCGTCCACGGCGTCCAGTTGCAAGGCCCAGAGCGCCTCGAAGTCGCCCAGTCCGTGGCGTTGCAGCAGTGCCTGGTCGGCACTGGCCAGGTAGTCGGTCATTCCCTTCCCTCGAAAAAGCTCAGCACCTGACGGATGCGCTTCTTGTCGCGCGCATGCAGGCGCGCATGCCCGCGGTACTGCAGGTAGAAGCGCAGGCGCTGGGTCGCCGACAGATGATACTTGGCGACCTTGTCCAGGCAGGCCAGGTCCTTGATCAACCGGTGGCGCAGCATGAAGCCACGCCAGAAGTCGCCGGTCGGGCAATCGATGAAGAACAGCGTACCCTGGTCATCGACCAGCAGGTTGCGCCATTTGAGATCGTTGTGGGCGAAATGGTGATCGTGCATCACCCGGGTGTGCCGCGCCAGCTGGCGGCTGACATGATCGACCCAGGCCGCGTCACGCAGGCGCGGGTCATCGCGCTCGGCCAACGCCGAGAGATCTTCGGTGCGTGGCAGTTCGCGGGTGATCATCGCCCCACGGCCAAACGCCAGGCCCTGGCGCTCGAGGCCCCAGGCGACCACGTCGGCGGTGGGGATGCCCCACTTGGCGAACTGCTTGAGGTTCTGCCACTCGGCCTTGACGCGCGGGCGCCCCAGGTAGCGGCGCATGTGCTTGCCGGCGCCGGTGTAGCGTTTGACGTAGTAGTTGACCCCGTCCCGTTCGATACGGATGACCTCGCTCAGCGGGTCGCGGGTCAGGCGCTCGCCCTGGATGGCGAACACCGCGTCGATACTGCCGAAATCGGCCGCCAGGTGCGCATACTCGGGCGCCAGGTTCCAGCTCGCCATCAGAGTGCGTCCCCGTAACGTTGCTTGCGGTCGTAGAGTTTCTGCGCCTTGCGCTCCAGCCAGGCGAGCAGTGCGGCCTCGTCCTTGAGCACCTGGCGCAACGGGCGCTGGAAGTAGCCACGCAAGAAGCGCAGCTTGTCGCGACGGGTCAGGCCGATGTCCAGGGCCGAGAAATACAGGGCGGCCAGGTCCTTGTCGCGCCAGCGGCGGCTGACCGTCGCCCGGGTCTGGGCACGGTGCAGGTCGATCACCGACAGCCGGAAGTCGTCGGCCGTCACCGGGCGATCGGTGTGCAGCAGGAAGTGGCAGATGTAACAGTCGCGGTGGTTGACCCCGGCGCGGTGCATGCCGCCGGTCATCTTCGCCACCTCAGCGATCAGCGCGCGCTTCAGGCGCGGCGCTGGCGGCTGCTTCACCCAGTCGATGCTGAAGTCTTCCAGGCTGACGGTCGGCGCCAGCTCCTCGGTGACGATGAACGAGTGCTGGGTGGCCGGATTGCCGCCACGCTCGCCGTATGCCACCGCGGTCATGGTCGGCACGCCGACTTCATGCAGGCGCTGGATCGCACGCCATTCTTGGCCGGCGCCGAGCACCGGCAGCTTGGCGCTGAACAGGTTCTTGAAGATCTCGCCCCAGCCGATGCCACGGTGGATCTTGACGAAGAAGCCCGCGCCATCGACCTCGGTACGCAGGGTGCGACGGCCTTCCAGCTCGCGGTACACCTCGCCCTGCAGGGCCTCGACGGCGTCGAAGGGGTCACGCCCGGCCCACAGGCGCTTGAACGGTTCGGCCAGTATCAGCTTCATGCGGTTTCCTGCCCAAGGATCACGTCGGCGGCATGCTGCGGCATGCTGTACAGGTCGGCGGTGGCGGCGAACGCCACGCCGTTGCTCGACCACGATGCACGGGCCGCGGCGTCTTCGAGCATGCGTTGCAGATAGGCGTTGAGCTGGTCCTGCTCGAACGGCTCGTCCAGCACCAGGCCGCTGTCGGCCTCGGCGATGTAGTGGGCATAGCCGCACACTTGCGACACCAGCACCGGCAGGCCGGCGACCAGCGCCTCGAGCAATACGGTACCGGTGTTTTCGTTGTAGGCCGGGTGGATCAGCAGATCGGCGCCAAGCAGGAAGCGCGGGATATCGCTGCGCCCCTTGAGGAACTGCACCTGGTCACCCAGGCCGAGAGCCGTGCTCTGCACCTGGAACAGCTTGGGGTCGTCCTGGCCGATGACCATCAGTTTCGTGCGCTTGCGCAGGGCCGACGGCAGCGCCGCGAGGGCCTTGAGGCTGCGGTCGACGCCCTTGGTCTTGAAGCCAGAGCCGATCTGCACCAGCAGCAACTCGTCGTCGGCCAGGCCGAACTCCTGGCGGAAGGCGGCGCGGATGGCCTCGGCGTCTGCCGGTCGCCGGCGGTCCTGGGAAATGCCCGGCGGCAGCAGGTGGAAACGCGCCTCGGGCGTGCCGTAGTGCTTGATGAACAGCGGCTGCTGCACCTCGGAGATCATCAGGATCTCGGTGCGTGCATCCTTGGCGAACACCGCCCGCTCGTATTCGGCGAAGTGGCGATAGCGGCCCCAACGGCGGTAGAGGCCGCCGCGAAGGGTCTGGGCCTTGTCCTCGAAGCAGCCGTCAGCGGCGTAGTAGAAGTCCAGGCCAGGCATCTTGTTGAAGCCGACCAGGCGATCGACCGGGCGCTTGGCCAGGTCCGCCGCCATCCACGCACTGAGCTTCTCGTTGCGGCGGTGGTTGAACAGCGCCTTGACCGGCGCCACCAGCACCTCGAAGCCCGGTGGAATGTCACCTTCCCAGATCAGCGTGTACACACGGATCTGGTGGCCACGCTTCTGGCATTCGAGGGCGATGCGCATGAAGTCACGCTGCAGCCCGCCAAAGGGGAAATACTTGTAGAGCACAAAAGCCAGTTGCATCAACGAACATCCTCAGCCAGCAGCAGCGCGCTCAAGCGGCCCGCCACATGCTCGGGATTCAGGCGAGTGAAGCACAGCGGCCACTCGCGTTTGAGATCGAACCGGCGCAGGTCCTCGGCGCTCGGTTTGTAGGTGCACTTCTTCTGCAGGCACGGGGCGCAGGGGAAGTCGCTCGCCTGGTGGATCTGGGCGCGTCCGTAGGCACCGGTCAGACCAGGGTTGGTGGGGCCGAACAGGGAGATGGTCGGCACATCCAGGGCGGCGGCCAGGTGGCCCAAGCCGGTGTCCACCGCCACGCAGGCCTTGGCGGCGGCCAGCACACGGGCCACGCCCGCCAGGTTCAATTTGGGCAGCACCTGGCAATTGTTCAAGCCCTGGGCGATGCGCTCGGCGCGGGCTTTTTCCGCAGGGTTGCCCCATGGCAGCATCACCTGCAACTTGCGCCGGCCCATGCGCTCGGCCAGCTCGCGCCAGTAGGCCTCGGGCCAATGTTTGGTGGCCCAGGTGGTGCCATGCAGGAACACCACGTAAGGCGCGGCGGGCGGCAGTTGCAGGCGGTTGAGGTCAAGGCCGTAGTTGCCCAGCCCTTCCGGCAGGTCGTAGGCCAGGGCCAGGGCGAACAGTTGGCGCACGCGTTCAACGGCATGCTGGCCGACAGCGACCGACAGCCGCCGGTCGTAGAAGCGGCTGGCCCAGCCCTCGCGGGCCGAGTAACGGTCCAGGCCGGCTACCGGCGCTTTCACGTAACGGGTCAGCCAGGCCGACTTGACCAGGCCCTGGGCATCGATCACCAGGTCGTACTTGCGCTCGCGCAGGCGCTGCTTGAAGGCCTTCCACTCGCCGCTCTTGAGCGTCTGCCAGATATTCTTGCGCCAGCGGCGGATCGCCACCGGGATCACCTGGTCGACCGCCGGGTGCCAGCTGGGGATCTCGGCGAAGCCTTCCTCCACCACCCAGTCGAAACGGATGCCGGGGATGGCGTGGGCGGCGTCGGTAAGCGCCGGCAAGGTATGGATGACGTCACCCAGCGACGACGTCTTGATGATCAGGACCCGCACTCAGTCGACCTCGGCCACGGTTGCGATCAGGTCGGAGCCACCCAGGCTGTGCAAGGCGGCGATCACTTTCGCCGGCTCCAGCAGCCGCAGGCAGTTGTAGTGGCCGAAGCGGCAGGTGCGGTCGAAGCACGGGCTGCATTCGATACCGGTGCGCACCACTTCCACCTGGTCGGCCAGCGGCGGGGTAAAGCCCGGCGAGGTCGAGCCATACACCGCCACCAGCGGACGGTTGAGGGCGGCGGCCACGTGCATCAGCCCGGAGTCATTGGACACCACCGCGCTGGCGCAGGACATCAGGTCGATGGCCTCGGCCAGCGAGGTCTCGCCGGCCAGGTTGCAGGATTCTTCACGCAGGCCCGGGATCAGCCGGTCGCGGATCTGCTCGCCAACCGGGTGGTCGTTCTTCGAACCGAACAACCACACCTGCCAGCCCTGGCGGATCATCGCCTCGGCCACCTCGGCGTAATGCTCGGCGGGCCAGCGCTTGGCCTCGCCGAACTCGGCGCCGGGGCACAGGGCGAGCACCGGGCGGTCCAGCTCCAGGCCAAACTTGGCCAGGGCGGCCTCGCGGCTGGCGGCCTCGATTTGCAGGGCCGGGCGCGGATACGGCTTGGGCAGCTCGGTACCCGGTGCGTAGGCCAGGGCCATGAAGCGCTCGATCATCAGCGGGTAACGCGCCTTGTCCAGCTTGCGCACATCGTTGAGCAGCAGGTAGCGCATCTCGCCGCGCCAGCCGGTGCGCTTGGGGATGCCGGCGAAATACGGCACCAGCGCCGACTTGAGCGAATTGGGCAGCAGGATCGCCTGGTCGTACTGGCCGGCCAGCGACTTGCCGATGCGCCGCCGCGTGGCCAGCTCCAGCGCGCCATGGCCGAGCGGGAAGCTCAAGGCCTGGCGCACCTCGGGCATGCGTTCGAGGATCGGCCGGCTCCACTCGGGTGCCAGCACGTCGATCACGCAGTCGGGGTGCTGCTGTTTGAGGCTCTGGAACAGGGTCTGCGCCATCACCATGTCGCCGACCCAGCTGGGGCCAATGATCAGTATTCTCATGCTTTATCCAGAAACATTCGGGGAGGCTGCAGGCTGCGCTACAACCTGGCCTCCCCTCTTTATATTCAGGCTATGTGGCGGACAGTGTACCACCGAGGGCGCGCCGCGCCCTTTTCGCCGCAGCGCGGCCCCGGCAAGCTCAGGTCAACCCAAGCTGCCCC
Source organism: Pseudomonas sp. FG36 (assembly GCF_057809275.1). NCBI lineage: Bacteria > Pseudomonadati > Pseudomonadota > Gammaproteobacteria > Pseudomonadales > Pseudomonadaceae > Pseudomonas > Pseudomonas sp. FG36. The sequence goes on along the minus strand of NZ_JBMDJQ010000053.1, from coordinate 12,009 downwards.
CAGATCCGCCTTACCTCACGACGCTCCTCGGCGAACTGCGCCGCGTCGATCACCCCGGCCTGCTTCTGCAACGCCTGGCGGTGCGAGGCCGAGCGGAACGCCTTGTACAGCTCGCGCAGCAGCACGGCGTCGGCGGCGGGCATCAACCCGGCCTGTTCGAGCTCTTCGAGGATACGGATGTTGTCGGTCCAGCGCAGTATGGCCGGATGGTCGTGGGACCAGGCCAAAGCGGCGTATTGCACCATAAATTCGATATCCACGATACCGCCGGCATCCTGCTTGATATCGAAGGGCTGCCCGGCATCGAAGGCATTGCCCGCCGTGCCTGCGGCGGTGGCCTTGGTGCCCAGGTTGTCACGCATCTTGGCGCGCATCTCGCTCACTTCGACGCGCAGCTTGTCCAGGTCACGGGGCTGGCCGAGCACCTTGGCCCGCACGCCCTCGAACGCACTCGCCACCTGTGGACAACCCACCAGCACCCGGGCCCGCACCAGGGCCTGGTGTTCCCAGGTCCAGGCCTCGTTCTGCTGGTAGCGCTCGAAGGCGCCCAGCGAGCTCACCAGCAACCCCGAGGCGCCGGACGGACGCAAGCGCATGTCCACGTCGTAGAGCTGGCCGGAGTTGGTCTGGGTGGTCAGCAGGTGGATGATGCGCTGGCCCAGGCGGGTGTAGAACTGCGCGCTGTCGATGGGCTTGGCACCGTCGGTTTCGGCGTTCGGGTCGCCATCGTGGATGAACACCAGGTCCAGGTCCGAGCCATGACCCAGCTCGAGGCCGCCGACCTTGCCGTAGCCAACGATGATGAAGCCAGGGTCGCACAGGCTGCCGTCGCTGCGCTTGGGCTGGCCATGGCGCGCCACGGTCTGGCGCCAGGCCAGGGCCAGCACCTGGTCGAGAATGGCCTCGGCGAGCCAGGTCAGGTAGTCGCTGACCTTCATCAACGGCAGGTTGCCACTGATCTCCGAGGCGGCCACGCGCAGACTGTGGGCCAGCTTGAAGTGGCGCAGGGCCTCCATCTGCTGTTCCAGGTCGTCCTCGGGGATACGGGTGAGCCGCTCGCGCAGCTCGGCGGCCAGCTCCGGTGCCAGCGGCGGGCTGAACAGCCGGCCTTCGTTGAGCAGTTCGTCGAGCAGCAGCGGGTAACGGGCCATCTGCTCGGCGATCCACGGGCTGGCCGCGCACAGGGTCAACAGACGGCGCAGCGCGCCGGGGTTTTCGGTGAGCAGCACCAGGTAGGCCGAGCGGCGCGCCACCGCCTCGACCAGGGGCAGCACCCGCTCCAGCACCAGGTCCGGGTTGTCGTGCTCGACCGCCTGGGCCAGCAGCCGCGGGATGAAGGCATCCAGGCGTTCACGACCGATGCGCTGCATCGAACGCAGCGTCGGGCTGACCCGCAAGGCATTGAGCCGGCGCAGCGCCTCGGCAGGCTGATGGAAACCGGCCTCCTGCAACTGGCGCCCGGCGGCTTCTTCATCCTGGGCCTGCTCCCACAGGGGCGACCATTCGCCACCGACTACGAGCTCACCCTCGGCTTCATCCTCGTCCGGATCGGCGATCACCTGGCGGAAATGCCAGTCGATCCGCCCACGCCAGTGCATCAGTTGGGCATGGAAACCGTCCCAATCAGCAAAGCCCAGCATATAGGCGATGCGCGCGCGGTCGGTCGGGTCGTCCGGCAGCATCTGGGTCTGGCGGTCGGCGATGGCCTGGATCGCGTGCTCGGTGTAACGCAGGAACTCATAGCCGTCGCGCAGCTCGGCGACCACTGCCGGTGGCAGGTAGCCCTGGCCCTCCAGGGTGGTCAGCACCTTCAGCAGCGGCCGCTGCTGCAGGCTCAGGTCGCGCCCGCCATGGATCAGCTGGAATGCCTGGGCGATGAACTCGACTTCGCGAATGCCGCCGGCCCCCAGCTTGATATTGTCGGCCATGCCCTTGCGCCGCACCTCCTGCTGGATCAGCTGCTTCATGGTGCGCAGCGCTTCGATGGCGGAGAAGTCCAGGTAACGCCGATAGACGAACGGCCGCAGCATCTCCTGCAGCTGCGCACCGGCCGCCTGGTCGCCGGCCACCACCCGCGCCTTGATCATGGCGTAGCGTTCCCAGTCGCGCCCCTGGTCCTGGTAGTACTGCTCCAGGGCATTGAAGCTGAGCACAAGCGCGCCGGCAGAGCCGTACGGGCGCAGGCGCATGTCGACACGGAACACGAAGCCATCGACGGTGACCGGGTCGAGCGCCTTGATCAGGCGCTGTCCGAGGCGGGTAAAGAACTCCTGGTTGTCCAGCGAGCGCTTCATGCCTTCGGTTTCACCGCCCTCGGGGAAAGCGAAGATCAGGTCGATGTCCGATGACAGGTTCAACTCCACCGCGCCCAGCTTGCCCATGCCCAGCACCACCAGGTGCTGGGGCTGGCCGCTGCGGTTGCCGATGGGCGTGCCGAACTGCTGGCAATGGCGTGGGTAGAGCCACTGATAGGCTTCGTCGATGCTGGCGTCGGCCAGGTCGGACAGGTCGCGGCAGGTCTCGGCCAACGTTGCCTGGCGGGTCAGGTCGCGCCAGATGATGCGCAACTGCTGGCGGTTGCGCTCGCGGCGCAGGTTGCGCGCCAGTTCGTCCTCGCTTTGCGCGGTCTGGGCGACGACGTGGATGTGAGCGCGCAGTTGCCCCGGGGTGTATGCCCGGTCCATCGCGCCACTGGCCAGCAGCTCGAACAGCACCGCCGGATCGCGCTGGGCCTGCTCCAGAACGAAGTCGCTGGCGGCGGCGACCTGGTCGAACTGGCGCCGATGCTCGACGCCCAGGCTGTCCAGGTGCAGGTCAGCATGACCGGCCAAGGCATCGCGAAGAAATTGCTGGTTGCGAGCGACCAGTGGTTGGAGAGCGGCAGGCAGATCGAGCGGCAAAGGCAGGCGCATGGTCTATCCTTGATCGGCGTGAAAGAGAGCGGTTGGGAGGTCAAACGGGGGTTGGACCACGGTTGGACTGTCGTACAAAAGTTGGAAATAGCTGATAAAGCCGAAAAATTGGCAAAACCCATCAAGATTCACCTGCTCGCGACACACCGCCAACCAACATGAACGTTTTTCCTCACAACCCGGGATGCGACCAAACGTCGCATTTGTGTAGTTTTACTACTACGCCCAACGTGCAAAAGCATGAAATGCGAAAGCATTTGTAGTAAAACTACACCGCGCCGGATGACTGTCCGGTAATCCAAGAATTCACGACGTCTGCCCATAAGGCCAGTCGCAAACTCAGGCCATCGATTCTGGTGGCCTTTCCGCCCTGGAGCAAGCCATGCAAGACCTCGATCCAATCGAAACCCAGGAATGGCTGGATGCCCTGGAGTCGGTCCTCGACAAAGAAGGCGAAGACCGCGCTCATTACCTGATGACCCGTATGGGCGAGCTGGCCACCCGCAGTGGCTCGCAGCTGCCGTATGCCATCACCACGCCGTACCGCAACACCATCCCTGTCACCCACGAAGCACGCATGCCCGGCGACCTGTTCATGGAACGCCGCATTCGCTCGATGGTGCGTTGGAACGCCCTGGCCATGGTCATGCGCACCAACCTGAAAGACTCGGACCTGGGCGGACACATCTCCAGCTTCGCCTCCAGCGCCACCTTGTATGACATCGGCTTCAACTACTTCTTCCAGGCCCCGACCGACGAACACGGCGGCGACCTGATCTTCTTCCAGGGCCACGCTTCGCCAGGCGTCTACGCCCGCGCCTTCATGGAAGGCCGCATCAACGAAGAACAGATGAACAACTTCCGTCAGGAAGTGGACGGCAACGGCCTGTCTTCGTACCCGCACCCGTGGCTGATGCCTGACTTCTGGCAGTTCCCGACCGTTTCCATGGGTCTGGGCCCGATCCAGGCGATCTACCAGGCGCGCTTCATGAAGTACCTGGAAGCCCGTGGCTTCATCCCGGCCGGCAAGCAGAAGGTCTGGTGCTTCATGGGCGACGGCGAGTGCGACGAGCCGGAATCCCTGGGCGCGATCGCCCTGGCCGGCCGCGAGAAGCTGGACAACCTGATCTTCGTCATCAACTGCAACCTGCAGCGCCTCGACGGCCCGGTTCGCGGCAACGGCAAGATCATCCAGGAACTCGAAGGCGTGTTCCGTGGCGGTGGCTGGAACGTCAACAAAGTCGTCTGGGGCCGCTTCTGGGACCCACTGCTGGCCAAGGACACCAACGGTGCCCTGCAGCGCCGCATGGACGAAGTCATCGACGGCGAGTACCAGAACTACAAGGCCAAGGACGGCGCGTACGTCCGTGAGAACTTCTTCAACACCCCAGAGCTCAAGGCCATGGTCGAAGACCTGTCCGACGACGAGATCTGGAAGCTCAACCGTGGCGGCCACGACCCGTACAAGGTCTACGCGGCATACCACCAGGCCGTGAACCACAAAGAGCAGCCGACCGTCATCCTGGCCAAGACCATCAAGGGTTACGGTACCGGTGCCGGCGAAGCCAAGAACACCGCGCACAACACCAAGAAGGTCGACGTCGACAGCCTGCGTCACTTCCGTGACCGCTTCGACATCCCGGTCAAGGATGCCGACCTTGAGAACCTGCCGTTCTTCAAGCCTGAAGAAGGTTCCGCCGAAGCCAAGTACCTGGCCGAGCGCCGTGCTGCCCTGGGCGGTTTCGTGCCTCAGCGTCGCGCCAAGAGCTTCAGCGTGCCGACCCCGCCACTGGAAACGCTGAAAGCGATCCTCGACGGCTCGGGCGACCGCGAAATCTCCACCACCATGGCCTTCGTGCGTATTCTGGCGCAGCTGGTCAAGGACAAGGACATCGGCCAGCGCATCGTCCCGATCATCCCGGACGAAGCCCGTACCTTCGGTATGGAAGGCATGTTCCGCCAGCTGGGCATCTACTCGTCGGTCGGCCAGCTCTACGAGCCAGTCGATAAAGACCAGGTGATGTTCTACCGCGAAGACAAGAAGGGCCAGATCCTCGAGGAAGGCATCAACGAAGCCGGCGCCATGTCGTCGTTCATCGCTGCCGGTACCTCGTACAGCTGCCACAACCAGCCGATGCTGCCGTTCTACATCTTCTACTCGATGTTCGGCTTCCAGCGCATTGGCGACCTGGCCTGGGCCGCTGGCGACAGCCGCACCCGTGGCTTCCTGATCGGCGGTACCGCCGGCCGTACCACCCTCAACGGTGAAGGCCTGCAGCACGAAGACGGTCACAGCCACATGATGGCGGGCACCATCCCGAACTGCCGCACCTACGATCCGACCTACGGCTACGAGCTGGCGGTGATCATCCAGGACGGCATGAAGAAGATGACCGAAGAGCAACAGGACATCTTCTACTACATCACCGTGATGAACGAATCCTACCAGCAGCCAGCCATGCCGGCCGGCGCCCCGGAAGGCATCATCAAGGGCATGTACCTGCTCGAAGAAGACACCCGCGAAGCCGCGCACCACGTACAGCTGATGGGCTCCGGCACCATCCTGCGCGAAGTCCGCGAAGCTGCGAAGATCCTGCGTGAAGAGTTCAACGTCGGCGCCGACGTGTGGAGCGTCACCAGCTTCAACGAACTGCGTCGCGACGGCCTGGCCGTGGAACGCGCCAACCGCCTCAAGCCTGGCCAGAAGCCTCAGCAGACCTACGTCGAAGAGTGCCTGGCTGGTCGCAAGGGCCCGGTCATCGCCTCCACTGACTACATGAAGCTGTTCGCCGAGCAGATTCGCCAGTGGGTGCCGAGCAAAGAGTTCAAGGTCCTGGGTACCGACGGTTACGGTCGCAGCGACAGCCGCAAGAAGCTGCGTCACTTCTTCGAAGTCGACCGCCACTTCGTGGTGCTGGCTGCCCTGGAAGCCCTGGCTGACCGTGGCGAGATCGAACCCAAGGTTGTGGCTGACGCCATCGTCAAGTTCGGCATCGACCCGGACAAGCGCAACCCACTGGACTGCTGAGGAGTATTTTTAAGTGAGCGAACTCATTCGCGTACCTGACATCGGCAGCGGTGAAGGTGAAATCATCGAGCTGTTCGTCAAGGTCGGTGACCGTATCGAGGCCGACCAGAGCCTGCTGACCCTGGAGTCCGACAAGGCCTCCATGGAGATCCCGGCCCCCAAGGCCGGCGTGGTCAAGGAACTGAAGGTCAAGCTGGGCGACCGCCTGAAAGAAGGCGACGAGCTGCTGGTCCTGGAAGTCGAGGGTGCCGCTGCCGCGGCACCTGAGGCGCCTGCCGCTGCTGCTCCGGCGCCAGCTGCTGCCCCAGCACCTGCTGCCGAAGCCGCCCCTGCTCCGGCCGCAGCCCCGGCTGCCGCCAGCGTGCAGGACATCCACGTGCCGGACATCGGCTCGTCGGGCAAGGCCAAGATCATCGAAGTGCTGGTGAAGGTCGGCGACACCGTCGAAGCCGACCAGTCGCTGATCACCCTGGAGTCCGACAAGGCCTCCATGGAGATCCCGTCGCCCGCCGCTGGCGTGATCGAAGCCGTGCTGTGCAAGCTGGAAGACGAAGTCGGCACCGGCGACCTGATCTTCAAGATCAAAGCCGCTGGCGCTGCCCCTGCTGCTCCGGCTCCGGCCGCTGCCGCACCGGCTGCCGCTCCTGCCCCAGCAGCTGCACCTGCCGCTGCTGCTCCGGCAGCCGCCCCGGCACCGGTCGCCACCGCGCCGGCCGCCGGCAGCAACGCCAAGGTCCATGCCGGCCCTGCCGTTCGTCAGCTGGCCCGTGAATTCGGCGTCGACCTGGGTTCGGTCGCGGCTACCGGTCCGCACGGCCGCATCCTGAAAGAAGACGTGCAGGTCTACGTCAAGGCGATGATGCAGAAGGCCAAGGAAGCCCCGGCTGCCGGCGCTACCGGTGGTGCCGGCATCCCGCCGATCCCGGTCGTCGACTTCAGCAAGTTCGGTGAAGTCGAAGAAGTCGCCCTGACCCGCCTGATGCAGGTCGGTGCCGCCAACCTGCACCGCAGCTGGCTGAACGTGCCGCACGTGACCCAGTTCGACTCCGCCGACATCACCGAGCTGGAAGCCTTCCGCGTTGCGCAGAAGGCCGTGGCCGAGAAGGCTGGCGTCAAGCTGACCGTGCTGCCGCTGCTGCTCAAGGCCTGCGCCTTCCTGCTCAAGGAACTGCCGGACTTCAACAGCTCGCTGGCACCAAGCGGCAAGGCGATCATCCGCAAGAAGTACGTGCACATCGGCTTCGCCGTTGACACCCCGGACGGCCTGCTGGTCCCTGTGATCAAGAACGTCGACCAGAAGAGCCTGCTGCAACTGGCTGCCGAAGCCGCCGCGCTGGCCGAGAAGGCCCGCACCAAGAAGCTCTCGGCCGACGACATGCAAGGCGCCTGCTTCACCATCTCCAGCCTCGGCCACATTGGCGGCACCGGCTTCACGCCGATCGTCAACGCGCCGGAAGTGGCGATCCTCGGCGTCTCCAAGGCGACCATGCAGCCGGTCTGGGATGGCAAGGCCTTCCAGCCCAAGCTGATGCTGCCGCTGTCGCTGTCCTACGATCACCGTGTGATCAACGGCGCCGCCGCCGCGCGCTTCACCAAGCGTCTGGGCGACGTGCTGGGCGATATCCGCACCATGCTGCTGTAATAGCTGCACGCTGCCCCTCACTCGAGGGGCAGCACCGTTTTCGAGCTGCCACGCTCGTACCTCAACCCCGCCAATTGGCGGGGCTTTTTTTTATTGGGCCCGCTCCCACCAAGGACCTCGCTTCAGATTTCATCCTGTTGGCCGACAACCTGTTCACAGCATCCCGCATGGCCGCTTGCCAGCCCACGGGACATGATGCAACCTTGCCCGATACGCCGTGCCTCAGGCCGCGCCCCAGTTCAAGCGAGTCTTCGATGAAAAGCCAACCCGATGCCGCCAGCCGTGTGGCGGCCGAGGTCGTGACGCAGCTCCCCGTGCCCTCGCGGCTCGGCATGCTGCGTTTCGAACGGCTGAACGAAGCCAGTTGGGCGATGCTCTACCTCGATCCGGCGTGCGACCGCCAGTTCGGCCTGCCCGCCGCCGAGCTCTGCGCCCTGATCGGCTCGCCCTACGCCAGCCTCATGGAGCCGGAGGCGCGCTACAAGCTGCACGACGAGATCCAGCTGCAACTGGCTCAACGCGGCTATTACCGGGTGCGCTATACCCTGCACGCCAGCCCCGCGCCACTGCGCCTGCTGGAAGTTGGCGAAAGCTACAAGCAGCACAATCGCCAATTGTTGCGTGGCTACCTGACGGTGTTCGACGACCACCAGCAGGACGCCCCCGACCTCGACGCCAACGACCTGGAGTCGCGCAACAACCGCCTGCAGCTGGCCCTGCAGCTGAACCAGCGCGCCCAACAGGAGCAGCTCGAGCACCTGGACCGGGTCCGCGCCCAGCAGGACCTGATCCTGCGCCTGGCGCGCCAGCGCTACAGCGTCGGCAACTCGCTGCTCGAGGCCGCCGAGCTGATCACCCGCAGCGCCTGCGAGATCTACCGGGTCGACTGCGCCAGCATCTGGTATCTGGACGACCAGCGCCTGGAGCCGATCAGCGCCTGGTATCGCCGCGAACAGCAACACCGCATGCCCGAGGCGATCGACGCCAGCCGCTTCCCCGACTACCTCGAGGCCTTGCACGCCAGCCGCGCCATCGACGCCCACAACGCCAGCCACGACCCGCGCACCCGCGAGATGGCCGAGTCGCTGTACAGCACCGACGACAACGCCATGCTCGATGCCAGTATCCGCATCGATGGCCAGGTGGTCGGCGTGCTGTGCCTGGAGCAGACCGGCCAGCCGCGGGCCTGGCAGTCGGACGAGATCGCCTTCGCTGGCGAGCTGGCCGACCAGTTCGCCCAGGTCATCAACAACCACAACCGGCGCACCGCCGCCAGCGCCCTGCACCTCTTCCAGCGGGCCGTGGAGCAGAGCGCCAGCGCCTTCCTGCTGGTCAACCGCGACGGCGTGGTGGAATACGTCAACCCCAGCTTCACGGCGATCACCCAGTACAGCACCGAGGAAGTCCAGGGCCACCACCTGGCCGAACTGCCGGCCCTGGAAAACCTCAGCGAGTTGCTGTTCGACTCGCCGTCGAGCCTGGCCATGGGCAACAGCTGGCAGGGCGAGTTCAAGAGCCGGCGCAAGAACCTCGAGCCCTACTGGGGGCAACTGTCGATCTCCAAGGTGTACGGCGACAACCGCGAGCTGACCCACTACATCGGCATCTACGAAGACGTCACCCAGAGCAAGCTGGCCCAGCAGCGCATCGAGCGCCTGGCCTACACCGACAACCTGACCAACCTGGGCAACCGCCCGGCGTTCATCCGCAACCTCGACGAGCGCTTCGCCCGCGACAGCAACAGCCCGATCTGCCTGCTGCTGGTGGACATCGACAACTTCAAGCGGATCAACGACAGCCTCGGCCACCAGACCGGCGACAAGTTGCTGATCAGCCTGGCCCGGCGCCTGCGCAACAGCCTGGCCAACGGCGGCAGCCTGGCGCGCTTCGCCAGCAACGAGTTCGCCGTGCTGCTCGACGACACCAGCCTCGATGACGGCCAGGGCGTGGCCCACCAGCTGCTGCGCACCCTCGACAAGCCGATGTTCGTCGACAACCAGCTGATCAACGTCACCGCTTCCGTGGGTCTGGCCTGCGCGCCACTGCACGGCAGCGACCCGGCCACGTTGATGAAGAACGCAGGCCTGGCCCTGCACAAGGCCAAGGCCAACGGCAAGCACCAGGTCCAGGTGTTCACCGAGGTGCTCAACGCCGAGGCCAGCTACAAGCTGTTCGTCGAGAACAACCTGCGCCGCGCCCTGACCCAGAACGAACTGGAAGTGTTCTACCAGCCCAAGCTCTGCCTGCGCAGCGGTCGCCTGCTGGGCCTTGAGGCGCTGCTGCGCTGGAACCACCCCGAGCGCGGCATGATCCGCCCCGACCAGTTCATCAGCGTGGCCGAGGAAACCGGCCTGATCATCCCCATCGGCAAGTGGGTGGTGCGCCAGGCCTGCCGCATGAGCCAGCAGCTGCGCGAGGCTGGCCTGGGCAACCTGCACGTGGCCATCAACCTGTCGCCCAAGCAGTTCTCCGACCCGGAGCTGGTCGGCTCGATCGCCGGCATCCTCAAGGAAGAAGCCCTGCCGCCGCACCTGCTGGAACTGGAGCTGACCGAAGGCCTGCTGCTCGAAGCCACCGAAGACACCCACCGCCAGCTCGACGAGCTCAAGGCCCTGGGCCTGACCCTGGCCATGGACGACTTCGGCACCGGTTACTCGTCGCTGAGTTACCTGAAGAAGTTCCCGATCGACATCATCAAGATCGACCGCAGCTTCATCAACGAGATCCCCGACAACCAGGACGACATGGAGATCACCTCGGCGGTGGTAGCCATGGCCCACAACCTCAAGCTCAAGGTGGTCGCCGAGGGCATCGAGACACCCGAGCAGCTGGCGTTCCTGCGCCGCCACCGCTGCGATGTCGGCCAGGGCTACCTGTTCGACCGGCCGATTCCGGGGCGCGAGCTGAGCGAAAAACTGCGCCGCTATCCGCGTGGGCCGGTGGACTGACAGCGGCACAAACCTCGGGCACTATAGAAGCCATCCAGGCCTCATCGCCGGCAAGCCGGCTCCCACAGTAATCACGACCTCCTGTGGGAGCCGGCTTGCCGGCGATGAGGCCAACACCTGTCCAACTGGTAAACACAGAGGAACGGCCATGGTCCTGCGTTCGGAAATCCTGGTGAACAAAAACGTCCTGCCCACCGCGGAACAGGCCCTGCCTGGCCGCGAAACCCCGATGACCCTGCCCGAGTTCCACTACGTGTTCGAAGGCACCCCGCTGCTCGGCCCGTTCTTCGAAGGCGACATCGACTTCGCCATTTTCGGCCTGGGCTGCTTCTGGGGCGCCGAACGGCGCTTCTGGCAGCGCGAAGGCGTGGTCAGCACCGTGGTCGGCTACGCCGGCGGCTTCACCCCCAACCCGACCTACGAAGAGGTCTGCTCGGGCCTGACCGGCCACACCGAAGTGGTGCTGGTGGTGTTCGACAAGAACAAGGTCAGCTACCGCGAACTGCTGGCAATGTTCTGGGAGCTGCACAACCCGACCCAGGGCATGCGCCAGGGCAACGATGTCGGCACCCAGTACCGCTCGGCGATCTACTGCACCTCGCCGCAGCAACTCGAGGAAGCCCAGGCCAGCCAGGCCGCCTTCCAGGCCGAACTGAGCAAGGCGGGCTTTGGCGAGATCACCACCGAGATCGCCCAGGCGCCGACCGTGTACTTCGCCGAGGCCTACCACCAGCAGTACCTGGCCAAGAACCCGGACGGGTACTGCGGCATCGGCGGCACCGGCGTGTGCCTGCCGCCCAGCCTGCAGGGCAACTGAGCCATGATCCTGTTCCATTCGCCGTTGTCACCGTTCGTGCGCAAGGTGATGATCGTCCTGCACGAGACCGGCCAGCTGGAGCGCGTCAGCGTGCAGGGCGTGAACATCAGCCCGCTGAACGGCGACGAGCAGCTCAACCGCGACAACCCGATCGGCAAGATCCCGGCCCTGCGCCTGGACGATGGCAGCGTGCTGCACGATAGCCGGGTGATCTGCGAATACCTCGACAGCCAGCATGTCGGCCTGCCGTTGATCCCCCGCGAGGGCTCGGCGCGCTGGCGGCGCCTGACCCTGGCCGCGCAAGCCGACGCGATCATGGATGCCGCCGTGGCCACGCGCTACGAGACCTTCCTGCGCCCGGTGGACAAGCAGTGGGACGGTTGGGTGACAGCGCAGGGCGAGAAGATCCGCCGCGGGCTGGCGAGCCTGGAGCACGAGCACCTGGCAGAGATCATCTCCGGCTTCGATATCGCCGCGATCGGTGTAGCCTGCGCCTTGGGTTATCTGGACTTGCGCCAGCCGGAGTTCGACTGGCGCGGAGAGTATCCGGGGCTGGCGGCGTGGTATGCAGAAGTCAGCCAGCGAGATTCGATGCTAGCTACTGTGCCGACCTGATCGGGCCTGTCGTGGGGGGGGGGGGGGGGGGGGGGGGGGGGGGGGGG
>NZ_JBMDJQ010000052.1:0-31363 GCF_057809275.1 Pseudomonas sp. FG36 | reverse complement strand
TAGTTCGGCTTTACGTTCAGGTGAATAGTACGGCACATCGGCTCTCTTTCCGCCCCCGGAGTTTCTTTCAGGTCGGTCTGGAGACGCGACAACTATCCTGACACCGGGGGTGCTCTTGCTCTTGCTCTGCTTTTGCTTCTAAGCGCGCAATAGTCCAGGCGCCGCCAATTGCGACTTCAGGAGGCCGAGTGGAGTTCTTGCGTAGTGGGGCGACGGCCATGGATGGCCGTCGAGCGCTGCGCCCCAGGATGGGGCGTACAGCGCGGTACCCACGGGAGCAAGAACGGAGCGAGGGAACCCCGGAGCGCAGCGCAGGGGCCGTATGAATGGAGCCAGCGGTTTTTGCCTACTTTTGCCCAAGAGCAAAAGTAGGTCGCCGTAAAGGCGAAAAGGTGACTAGATGTCGACACATTTCAAGAATATGTACGCAAAAATCAAAACAATAGAGCAAAACCCAGATCCCTACCCAAACCAATGCTGCCAAGCCAACCGCACAGTCAACGCCAGCACCACAGTAATAAACACCGGCCGAATGAACTTGCTACCCCCGCTGATCGCCGTCCGCGCCCCGAAAAACGCCCCGACCATCACCGACACCCCCATGCACAACCCAACGATGTAATCCACCTGCCCGGAAATGACAAACACCGTCAGCGCCGCAATGTTGCTGACAAAGTTCATGCTGCGCGCCACACCACTGGCCCGAACCAGGTCGATGGGATAGAGCAGCAACGTGCTCACGGTCCAGAAGGCACCGGTACCCGGCCCGGCAACGCCGTCGTAGAAGCCCAGGGTGAAGCCCTGCGGAAACTGCCACTTCCTTTTGATCGGCGCATCGGCGTCCACCGGCGCCTTCGGTGTACCGCCGAACAGCAGGTAGACGCCACAAGCGAACACGATCACCGGCAGCATCTTGTTCAGCCACTCGGCCGGCATGTAGTGAGCCACCACCGCGCCGATCAGTGCGCCCACCAGGGTGCCGACAATCGCCAGGCGCCATTGCGCCGGATGGAACAGCTTGCGCCGGTAGTAGGTGATGCTGGCCGTGGCCGCGCCGAAGGTCGAGCTGAGCTTGTTGGTGCCCAGCACCAGGTGCGGCGGCATGCCAGCGGTGAGCAGCGCTGGGGTGGTCAGCAGGCCGCCGCCACCGGCGATGGCATCGATGAAGCCGGCGACAAAGGCGACCAGGGCGAGGATCAGCAGGGTGAGCGGTTCTACGGTGAGTTCGAAGGGCATGAGGGCACGGGCAGGCTGGACGGCGGGGTGCGGCAAACGGCCGCGCTAGAGGGGCACATGGTAATCCCGGATGGTAGGGGTTACCAGTGCCCCGCGAGGGATGTCACAGGAACCAGCGATACTCCCGAGCACTGACCTCATTGAGAAACGCCAGGTGGTCCTGGCGCTTGTTCTCGCAATAGACCATCACGAACTCCGCGCCCAACCCCTCGTCCACCGCCGGATGCCCACGCATCGCTGCCACCGCGCCGAGCATGTCCTTGGGAAAGTCGATCCCGCTGCCACGGTCCTCGTTCAACGGCGCGATGGGCTCCTGTGCGGCATCCAGCCCGTGCTCCATGCCGCACAGAATCGCCGCCAGCACCAGGTACGGATTGGCATCCGCCCCGGCCAGTCGGTGCTCGATCCGCAGGTTGCGCGGATCCGACTCCGGAATGCGGATACAAGCGTCGCGATCCTCGAAGCCCCAACTGGCGCGGCTGGCGGCGTTGACCATGGCCCCGTAGCGACGAAACGCATTGTGGTTGGCGGCGAAGATCGGCATGCAATGCGGCAGCAGCGCCAGGCAACCGGCCACGGCGTGGCGTAGCGGCCGTTGGTTATCGGCAGACAACAGGTTGTTGCCCGCCGGGTCATAGAGGCTGACATGCACATGCATGCCGCTGCCCGGCGCGTGCAGATAGGGTTTGCTCATGAACGAGGCGCGCAGCCCGTGCTTGAGCGCCACGCCTCGGGTGCTGCGGCAGAACAGCGCCGCCCAGTCGGCAGCGCGCAGGCCATCGTCGCAATGGCCGAAGTTGATCTCGAACTGGCCGGGGCCCAGTTCGGCGGTAATCACGTTGGCGTCCACCCCCTGGGCGTTGGCGGTCTCGACCATCTCGCGCAGCACATCGGAAAACCGCGACAGGCGCTCGATATGCATGTTCGGCTGGTCGTCGGCATCACCACTGGCCGGGTCACGGGGGAACTGCGGCAGGCCTTCCTTCAGTGTCTTGTCGAACAGGTAGAACTCCAGTTCGAACGCCACCACCGGGCGGATACCTCGGCGTTCGAGGCGTTGCAGGACGCGGGCCAGCACCTCGCGGGGTTCGAATTCGATGGGCGTCGCAGTGCCGTCCGAGGTGGTCAGCATCTGCCCCAGCGGCTCTCGCTCCCAGTTCACCGGCTTGAGCGTACCGGGCACCAGGCGGCGCGGGGCGTCCGGGTCGCCGTCGTTGAAGCAGTAGTCGCCGATCGGGAACAGCCCGCCCTGCACGCCGAGCAGTACGCAGTTCTGCGGCAGCTTGAGCGGGCTGCCGGCGGCGACTTTTTCCAGCATGTCGATGGGGTAGCGCTTGCCGTAGAAATGCCCGGGGATGTCCAGGCTGATCAGGTCGATGTAACGCACGTCGGGGTGTCGGGCGCGGAAGGCGCGCACTTCGCTGAGCAGATCGGGGAAGCCTGTTGTAGTTGTCATTGGCATGCTCTCAACGGAAGACCCAGAGAACCCGGGTCGTTCGGGCGGTCAGGTTGGCGTAGCGGAACTGGCTGTGGGGTGGCAGCTGGAAGCTGTCGTTGGGGCTGAGGGTGACGGCGTCGTCGCGGCCCTCGAGCCACAGGGTCAGCTCGCCCTCGAGGACGAAACCGCCTTGTTCCGAGCTGTCGTCTAGATGCCCCTCGCCACTGCTGGCGCCGGGTGCCAGGTGGCTTTCGAGCATGGCGAAGCGGCCATTGAGGGTCGGCGAGACCAGCACGTCGGTGACCCCGGCGGCGTAGTACAGGGTGCGTCGCTCGCCCGGGCGGGTCACCCAGTCGATCTCGCGGGGCGGCACGGCCTGATAGAAATAGGTGGTAGGTACGCGCAGCGCTTCGCTGATGGCGGTCAGGTCGGCCACCGTGGGCCGCGACAGGCCACGTTCGACCTGGGAGAGGAAGCCCAGCGAGCGGTTGACGCGAGTTGCCAGTTCGTCGAGGGTCAACCCCCGATGCTTGCGCAGGTCGCGCACCTGGCGGGCGAGGGCTTGGATATCGTCAGACATGATCACGCATCCTGTACCAGGCCTTGGCCGCCGCCTCCAGCGGCGCGGCCAGCAGGTCGCCACCGGGGAAGCGGCCGTTGTCGATGCCCTGGTAAAGCTTCAGCAGGTCGTCGTCACCGAGGATCGCGTCGCTGACCGCGCGTGCACCGGCCAGGGTCGGTAGCACGCCATGGCCGGAAAAACCCTGCAGCCAATAACGTTGACCCTGGCGCCCGATATCCGGCGTGCGCTGGATGCTGCAATCGATGTGGCCGCCCCAGGCATGCTCGATGGCGACCCCTTGCAACTGTGGGAACACCCGCTCCAGGTACGGCCGGGTAGCGCCGGCGACGTCCTTGGGGATACCACCGAGGTACGTGCAGCCACCGCCGAACAGCAAGCGGTGGTCGGGTGTCAGGCGGAAATAGTCGGGGACGAACTGGTTGTCGATCACGCAGCTGTTGCGTGGCAGCAGGGAGGCGGCGAAGTCGGCGTCCAGCGGCGCCGTGGCCACCTGGTAGGAGCCCACCGGCAGCAGACGACGCGACAGCGTGCGGTCGAGGCGGTCGATATAGGCGTTGCAGGCCAGCACCATTACGCGACTGCGCACCTCGCCCTGATCGGTTCGGGCGGCGAAGCCGTCGGCGTGTTCCTGGTAACCGATCACTTGGCTCTGCTCGTAGATCCGCCCGCCATGCGCTTCGATCACGGCGGCCAGGCCCTGGGCCAGCTTCAGCGGGTTGAGGTGGGCGCCATTGGGATCGTACAGCGCGGCCTGGTAGCGGGGGCTGTCGATCCACTCGGGCAGTTCCTCGCGGCCGATCAGGCGCAGGCAGTCGTAGTCGAACTTTTCCTGTGCTTCACGCCGGGCGTCCTCCAGCAGTTTTACCCGGCGCGGCAACACGGCGGTCCACAGACTGCCCAGGCGGTAATCGACGTCGAAGCCATGGCGCTGGGGCAGTTCGCGCAGCTCGCGGGCGGCCCAGCACATGCTGTCCCACAGGCGCCGGCTGCGCTCCAGGCCCAGGGCTCGCTCCAGCGGGGGCATGTCGCACGACCAGCCCAGCAGTGCCTGGCCACCGTTGCGGCCCGAGGCGGCCCAGGCCACCCGACTAGCTTCCAGCAGGGTCACGCGCTGGCCGGCCAATGTCAGGCGCAGGGCCGTATGCAGGCCGCTGAAGCCGGCGCCGACGATGAGGATGTCGGTGTCGTGGGCGCCCTGCAGGGTGGGGCGCAAGGGGATGGTGGCGGGGTAGGTGCGGGCGTAGTAGCTGGCGACGTGCTGGGCGGATTGCTTGAACATGCCGGGGCCTCGTGAAATTTTTTCTGATTATTTTCATGAAAAAATAGCAGAGGATTTTCAGTGCGCCAGTAGATGGCGCCTTCGCGCTAGCTCGCTGCCTTGCGCCGTGGCTGTCGGGGTTTGCCGGCGGCTGTCTTGCCCTTGCCAGCGCTCTTGCGCTTCTTCTTCCAAGGTGCCGCGGCTTTGCCCGCCGCCGGCCCGCTGATGGTCAGGCGCATGCCGCTGCAGCGTTGCACCAGCTTGCCCATCCACGTCGATTGTCGGGCGACGAACTCTTCAAGGCTCATTTCCCCGCTTTGCACCATGTCCAGCGCCTGCTCCCAGATCGCCGTGGTGCCAGGATCGGCGATGGCCCGGGGCACGGCGTCGATCAGGCTGAAGGCGGCAGGCGTGGCCGACAGGGCCTTGCCGTTCTTGATCAGGTAGCCACGGTCGAGCAGGCCCTGGATGATGCTGGCGCGCGTCGCCTCGGTGCCGATGCCGGTGGTTTCCTTGAGCTTCTGCTTGAGCCTGGGGTCGTCCACCAGCTTGGCGACGTTCTTCATCGCCTTGATCAGGTCGCCTTCGGTGAAAGGCTTGGGGGGCTGGGTCCACAGGTCCTTCAGTTGCAGGTCCCGTACTGGGCAGTCCTGGCCTTCGCGCAAAGCCGGCAGCACTTGGGCCGGTGGCGCTTCGCGACCCTTGGCCGGGGTCAGCGCCTCGGGCAATGCCCGGCGCCAGCCCGGTTCGACGATCTGCTTGCCCACCGCCCGCAACGCATGGCCGGCGCAGTCAAACTCGGCCTGGGTGCGGTCGTACTCGTGGTTGGGCAGGAACTGCGCCAAATAGCGGGCGCGGATCAGGGTGTACACCGCCTTGTACTTGGGTGGCAGGCGCGCCGGGTCACTGGCGGCGGCGGTGGGGATGATGCCGTGGTGGGCGCTGACCTTCTGGTCGTTCCACGCCCGCGAACGGCGCTGTGGGTCCAGGTAGTCCCGCAGCGGCGCCAAGCTGCTGTCGGCGCGCTGCAAGGCGGCGAGGATGGCGGCGGCCTCGCCATGCTGGCTGAGGGGCAGGTAACCACTGTCGCTGCGCGGGTAGGTGATGAGCTTGTGGGTCTCGTACAGGGCCTGGGCGATGTCCAGGGTCTCCTGGGCGCCGAGGCCGAGCTTCTTCGAGCACAGCTCCTGCAGGGTGCCGAGGTCGAAGGGCAGCGGCGCGGCTTCGCGCACCCGTTCGGTGGCGATCTTCAGCACCCGGGTGCTGCCGGCGGCCTGCATGTCGGCAGCGGCTTGTTGCGCCAGGTCCTGCTTCAGGCAGCGGCCCTGATCGTCGCAGGCGTCCTCGGGGGCGCGCCACTGGGCGTTGAACACGGCGCCTGCACTTTCCAGTTGTACGTCGATGGCCCAGAACGGCACGGGTATGAAATCGGCGATGCTGCGGTCGCGGTCCACCACCAGGCGCAGCGTCGGAGTCTGCACCCGGCCCACCGGCAGCACGCCCTGGTAGCCGGACTGGCGGCCGAGCAGGGTGAACAGGCGGCTCATGTTCATGCCGATCAGCCAGTCGGCCCGCGAGCGGCCCAGGGCCGAATGGTAGAGGCTGAACGTCTCCTGGCCGGGCAGCAGGCGGCTGAGGGCCTTGCGGATCGAGGCATCGTCCAGCGCCGACAGCCACAGGCGCTGGATCGGCCCGCGGTAGCGGCAGTGCTCGACCAGTTCGCGGGCAATCATCTCGCCCTCGCGGTCGGCATCGGTGGCGATCACCAGTTCGCGGGCCTCGCCCAGCAGGCGCTTGACCGCCTTGTACTGGCTGGCGGTCTTGGGCTTGACCGTCATCTTCCACTTTTGCGGGATGATCGGCAGGTCTTCGAGGGTCCAGCGTTTGTAGCGCTCGTCGTAGCTGTCCGGCGGGGCGGTCTCCAGCAGGTGGCCGATGCACCAGGTCACGCAGACATCGGTGCCTTGCCAGCAGCCATCGCCGCGGCGCTGGGCGCCGAGGACCTTGGCGATGTCTTTTGCCTGGGAGGGCTTTTCGCAGAGAAAGAGGCGCATGGCCGAAAACGCTTCATCGTGAAAGTTGCCCCTAGGATGCGCAAGCCAGGGCGCGCAGGCAAGTTTTATCTGTATGCATGTACAGGTTTTTTGCCCGCATCTTTGGCAGGGACGTCATCCCTTCGGGTTGGACGAGGTGGCAAATGCGTGCCAGCTTTGCCTTTCGCCCGTCAGTCGTGTCACCGGACGATGTCGCTGGGGTGTCCTTCCTACAAGAACAACAGGGATGTAAACCAATGCCCGTATTCGATTACCGACAGCTCGACAGCACTGCCTCCTCTGCGCTGTACAAGGACGCCATGGCGCTGGCTACCTACGCCTACCATGGTATCGACGATGGCTTCAGCGCCGGCTACCAGAAGTACGGCTTCGGCCTTGGCCTGCCGGCCACGCTGGTCAAGGCGCTGATCGGCGGCACCGACAGCCAGGGCGTGATCCCCGGCATCCCCTGGAACCCCGACTCCGAAGCCAGGGCCCTGGCCCAGATAAAGGCCGCCGGCTGGTCGCCGATCAGCGCGGCGCAACTGGGCTACCAGGGCAAGACCGACGCCCGCGGTACCTTCCACGGCGAAGCGCCGGGCTACACCTCGGCGCAGGTGGAGATC
This sequence comes from Pseudomonas sp. FG36, assembly GCF_057809275.1. Classification (NCBI taxonomy): domain Bacteria; kingdom Pseudomonadati; phylum Pseudomonadota; class Gammaproteobacteria; order Pseudomonadales; family Pseudomonadaceae; genus Pseudomonas; species Pseudomonas sp. FG36. The sequence continues at coordinate 24,189 of NZ_JBMDJQ010000052.1, read as the reverse complement.
CTCGGCCGCTACGATGCCGCCGGCCAGCTCAGCGGTATCGGCATCGCTTTCCGCGGCACCAGCGGCCCGCGTGAGAACCTGCTGGGCGACACCATCGGTGACGCCATCAACGACCTGCTGGCGGCGATCGGCCCGGCAGGCTATGCCCGTGATTACGCCGGTAACGCATTCGGGCAGTTGCTCGCCGATGTGGCCGCCTTTGCCAAGGCCAATGGCCTGAGCGGCGCGGACATCACCGTCAGCGGTCACAGCCTCGGCGGCCTGGCGGTCAACAGCCTGGCCGACCTGAGCGGCTCGCGCTGGGGTGGTTTCTACCAGGATGCGCGCTACGTCGCCTTCGCCTCGCCGACCCAGGCCGCCGACGCCAGCAAGGTGCTCAATATCGGCTACGAGAACGACCCGGTGTTCCGTGTGCTCGATGGCACCTCGGCGACCTGGGGCACCCTGGGCGTGCACGACGGCGCCAAGGCCTCGGCCACCAACAACATCGTCAACTTCAATGACCATTACGCGTCCGACGCCTGGAACCTGCTGCCGTTCTCCATCGGCAACATCGCCACCTGGCTGTCGCACCTGCCGACGGCCTACACCGATGGCCTTGGGCGTGTGCTGGATTCCTCCTTCTACCAGTGGACCAGCCGCGACTCGACCATCCTGGTCAGCAACCTGTCGGACGTGACCCGTGGCTCGACCTGGGTCGAGGATCTCAACCGCAATGCCGAGCCGCACAAGGGCAGCACGTTCATTATCGGCTCGGACAAGGACGACCTGATCCATGGCGGGCGCGGCAACGACTACCTCGAAGGCCGGGCCGGCAACGATACCTTCCGCGATGACGGCGGTTTCAACCTGATCGACGGTGGCGCCGGCCATGACACCCTGAAGCTGCAGGATGCCTTGGCCAACCTGAGCATCGCCCGGGATGGCGAAGGCACGCTGTACGTGCGTGACGCCGAGGGCGGCATCAGCCTGGTGCGCAATGTCGAAAACCTGGTGAGCAAGGAGTCGAGCCTGCTGATCTTCAGCAAGGAAGTCAGTCACGGGGTGGCGGCGCAGGGGTTGTTCGAAAGCGGCAAGGTCACCCCCTATGCGTCCTCGCTCAACGGCACCCAGGCAGGCGACCAGCTGGTGGCGGGTAATCAGGGGCAGTGGCTGTTCGGCCTGGGCGGTGACGACCGACTGCAGGGCGGCGCCGGCAATGACGTGCTGGTCGGCGGCACGGGCAACGATGTGCTGATGGGTGGCGGGGGGCGCGACACCTTCCTGTTCAGCGGCCATTTCGGCCAGGACCGGGTGCTGGACTTCACCGGCCAGGATCGACTGGTGTTCATTGGCGTGGACGGCGGCACCGCCGCGCCGGACTGGCGTGCCCATGCCAGCCAGGTGGGGGATGACCTGGTGCTGAAGTTCGGCGGGGACAGCGTGACGCTGGTGGGGATTGCGGGGCAGGGCGTTGGGGATGGGCAGATCGTGATCGCCTGATCCGGCGCGAGACCCGCTCCCACGTTGTGGAAGCGGGTTTGCCCGTGAAGGTGATCAGGCGATTTCGCGCGAATCCCGAACCATGTCCACATGTGGGATGCCGGCCTCGAGGAACTCCTCGCTGACCACGCGGAACCCCAGGCGCTCGTAGAACGGCGTTGCATGCACCTGGGCGCTGAGCATCTGCTGGCTGAGGTCGCGGTTCTGCGCCTCGATGATCACCGCGCGCATCAGCGCGTCGCCCACGTTCAGGCCGCGCCAGTCCTTGAGCACCGAAACCCGGCCGATGGTGCCGTCAGGCAGCAGGCGGGCAGTACCGATCGGGTAATCGCCCTCCAGGGCCAGGAAGTGCACGGCGGTCGGGTCTTCTGCGTCGAACTCCAGCTCCGGCGGCACGTGCTGTTCGGCAACGAACACGGCGCTACGGATGCGGTGGATGTCGGCATTGTCCTTGTGCCAGTCGGCCAGTCGAACACTGATCTTATTCATCGGCGAATCCCAGGCTGCCTTGCATGACCAGCTGTTGTACCAGCATCAGGCCGTCTTCGTCCTGCAGCCACTGGCCAAGGTTGTCGATGTGCAGGGCGTCGGCGGCGCACACCAGCTTGAGCAGTTCGCGCAGTTTGGCCGGCAGTGGGCAACTGCGCCCGCTGGCGAACAGCATCAGGTCGTCGTTGAGCTCGGACCAGGCCATCCGTGCGCTTGGGTTGCGGATCAGCACGGCGCCTTGTTCGAGGTAGTTGATCAGGTCCTGCTCGCTCAGCTCTTCACCGACAACCTGCTCAGGGTAGCGCGGTTCGGTCATGAACTGGCCGAACCAGGTCAGCAGCAGGTCCTTGTCGGACATATGCTTGTCGATCAGGGCCTTGAGGCGGTCGAGGGCATCGTGCTGGATCTGGTGCGGGTCGCTGACCGGCTGGGCGTCGGCATCGCTGTAGCGCTCTTCATCTGGCAAGAACTGGCCGAGGAAATCGGTGAAGTGGGTCAGCACTTCGGCGGCGCTCGGGGCGCGGAAACCGACCGAGTAGGTCAGGCACTCGCTCTCGGCGACGCCGTAATGGGCCAGGCGCGGCGGCAGGTAGAGCATGTCGCCGGGTTCCAGGGTCCACTCGTCGCTCTGCTCGAAGTCAGCGAGGATGCGCAGGTCGGCGTGGTCGATCAGTGCGCTGTCGCTGTTGCACATCTGGCCGACTTTCCAGTTGCGGGTGCCGTCACCTTGCAGCAGGAACACATCGTAGTTGTCGAAGTGCGGGCCGACGCTGCCGCCGGGCGCGGCGTAGCTGATCATCACGTCGTCGATACGCCAGCTCGGCAGGAAGCGGAATTCTTCCAGCAGCTCGGCCACTTCCGGGACGAACTGGTCCACGGCCTGTACCAGCAGGGTCCAGTCGCGCTCGGGCAGGTCGCTGAAGGCGTCCTCGGCGAATGGGCCGCGGCGCAGCTCCCACGGGCGCTCGCCGTGCTCGAGCACCAGGCGCGACTCGACTTCTTCTTCCAGGGCCAGGCCGGCCAGCTCGTCGGCGTCGATGGGGCTGACGAAGTCAGGGAAGGCCTGACGTACCAGCAGTGGCTTCTTCTGCCAGTAGTCGCGCAGGAATTCACGGGCCGTGAGGCCGCCCAACAGTTGCAGTGGAGTATCAGAATTCATGTTCAACCTATTGAAAAAACGTAATTTTCGTACGGGAATAAAAACGCCCGGCCAGGCCGGGCGTTGCACGCGACGGTCAGCTTAGATGCGTTTGGCCTGGGCCACCGCGTTGCCGATGTAGGTCGCCGGGGTCAGCTGCTTGAGCTCGGCCTTGGCTTCGGCCGGCATGTCCAGGCCGTCGATGAAGGTCAGCAGCGCGTCAGGGGTGATGCCCTTGCCACGGGTCAGCTCCTTGAGCTTCTCGTAGGGGTTCTCGATGTTGAAACGGCGCATCACGGTCTGGATCGGCTCGGCCAGGACTTCCCAGCAGGCGTCCAGGTCGGCGGCGATACGGGCTTCGTTGACTTCCAGCTTGCCGATGCCCTTGAGGCTGGCCTCGTAGGCGATGACGCTGTGGGCGAAGCCCACGCCCAGGTTGCGCAGCACGGTGGAGTCGGTCAGGTCGCGCTGCCAGCGCGAGATCGGCAGCTTGCTGGCCAGGTGCTGGAACAGCGCGTTGGCGATGCCCAGGTTGCCTTCGGAGTTCTCGAAGTCGATCGGGTTGACCTTGTGCGGCATGGTCGAGGAGCCGATTTCGCCGGCCACGGTCTTCTGCTTGAAGTAGCCCAGCGAGATGTAGCCCCAGACGTCGCGGTCGAAGTCGATGAGGATGGTGTTGAAGCGGGCGATGGCGTCGAACAGCTCGGCGATGTAGTCGTGCGGCTCGATCTGGGTGGTGTAGGGGTTGAACACCAGGCCCAGCTCGTCTTCGATGAAGGCGCGGGCGTTGGCTTCCCAGTCGATCTGCGAGTAGGCCGACAGGTGGGCGTTGTAGTTGCCCACGGCGCCGTTGATCTTGCCCAGCAGCGGCACGGCGGCCACTTGCGCGATCTGGCGCTCCAGGCGGTAGACGACGTTGGCCAGTTCCTTGCCCAGAGTGGTCGGCGAAGCTGGCTGGCCATGGGTGCGCGACAGCATCGGCACGGCGGCGTGGGTGTGGGCCAGGGTGCGGATCGCTTCGGCGATCTGACGCATCAGTGGCAGCAGCACTTCGTCACGGCCGGCGCGCAGCATCAGGGCGTGGGACAGGTTGTTGATGTCCTCGCTGGTGCAGGCGAAGTGGATGAACTCGCTGACCTTGGCCAACTCAGGCAACTGCGCGGCCTGCTCCTTGAGCAGGTACTCGATGGCCTTGACGTCGTGGTTGGTGGTGCGCTCGATTTCCTTGACGCGTTCGGCGTGCTCGAGCTTGAAGTCGGTGGCCAGGCTGTCCAGCACGGCGTTGGCTTCGGCGCTGAACGCCGGCACTTCGCCGATCTGCGGGTGGGCGGCCAGGCGCTGCAGCCAGCGCACTTCGACCAGGGCGCGGAAACGGATCAGGCCGAATTCGCTGAAAATGGGGCGCAGGGCCTGGGTTTTGCCGGCATAACGGCCGTCTACAGGGGAAACCGCAGTGAGCGAGGAGAGCTGCATGGGGTGTTCTCGGACAGTCAGGCTTTTGGAAGGGCGCATATCATACATGAAAAACGCGCCCGGGTCGGGTGGCTGACCAAAGGTCGGGCCATTTCGAAGCGTGTGGTGTCTGGCGTGTGGGCGGCGGCGCACCGCCGCTCCCACGGTTCATTTCAATCAGCGGTACGCATCATCCCGTACAGCTCGTTGAGCAGCTTGCGCCGGCTGAACACCAGCTGCCAGCGGTGCCCGCCCAGCTGGCGCCACAGGCGCGCGGCGCGGATGCCGGCCAGCAGCAGGGCGCGGATCTTCGAAGCGTTGCTGGCCTGCTGCAGGAAGCGCATGTCGCCATGCACCTGGATACGCTGGCGCAGGGTGCTCAGGGTGTCCTGGTACAAGGCTCCGCTCGAGGCGATGACGTTTTCATGAACCAGGCCGAAATGCTCGGCCTGGGACTGGATCTGCGGCAGGCGGTTGCCGATGGTATCGAGCAGGTCGCCACGCTTGTTCAGCTGGCGCTCAAGGCCCAGCATCGACAGGGCGTAGCGCAGCGGCTCGCGTTGCAGGCTGCTGGGGTCGCGCTCCAGGGCGCCGACCAGCGCCCGGTAGCCGTCGCGCAGGTTGATGTCGTCGCCGCCGAACACTTCCAGGGTGTCCTTGGGGTCGACCACCAGCAGGCTGCCGAGCATGCAGCCGATATTGGCTTCACTGGCCTGGCCGGTGCGGGCGATGCGGTCCACCAGCACGGCGGCCTGGAACACGCCGCCCAGGGCAATCAGTTGCTCCTGGAGGTTGTTCATGGGCGCGGGCTCCAGGGCTCGGCGACTTCGATCACGCCGCCGCCCAGGCATACCTCGCCGTCATAGAACACCACCGACTGGCCCGGGGTGACGGCGCGCTGCGGCTCGTCGAACACTGCGCGGTAGCCGCTGGCGGTCTGCTCCAGCGTGCACTGCTGGTCGCCCTGGCGGTAGCGCACCTTGGCGGTAAGCTTGCGCGGGCTGGACAGGTCGATCGGGTTTACCCAGAAGATTTCCGAGGCCAGCAGGGCGCGGGAGAACAGCCATGGGTGCTCGTTGCCCTGGCCGACCACCAGCACGTTGCGCGAAAGGTCTTTTTCCAGCACGTACCACGGCTCGTCGCTGGCGTCCTTCAGGCCGCCGATGCCCAGGCCCTGGCGCTGGCCGATGGTGTGGTACATCAGGCCGTGGTGTTGGCCGATCACTTCACCCTCGGTGGTCTGGATCTCGCCCGGCTGGGCCGGCAGGTACTGCTTGAGGAAGTCGCTGAAACGGCGCTCGCCGATGAAGCAGATACCGGTGGAGTCCTTCTTCTTGGCGGTGGCCAGGCCGTGTTTCTCGGCGATGGCGCGTACCTCGGGCTTTTCCAGTTCGCCCACCGGGAACAGGGTGCGGGCGATCTCCTTGCCGCCGACGGCGTGCAGGAAGTAGCTCTGATCCTTGTTCGGGTCCAGGCCCTTGAGCAGCTCGGTCAGCTCGCCAGTGTCGCGGCGGCGCACATAGTGGCCGGTGGCGATCAGGTCGGCGCCCAGGGACAGGGCGTAGTCGAGGAAGGCCTTGAACTTGATTTCGCGGTTGCAGAGGATGTCCGGGTTCGGCGTGCGGCCGGCCTTGTACTCCTCGAGGAAGTGCTCGAACACGTTGTCCCAGTATTCGGCGGCGAAGTTGGCAGTGTGCAGCTTGATGCCGATGCGGTCGCACACGGCCTGGGCGTCGGCCAGGTCTTCGCGGGCGGTGCAGTATTCGGTGCCGTCGTCCTCTTCCCAGTTCTTCATGAACAGACCTTCCACCTGGTAGCCCTGCTCCATGAGCAGAAGGGCGGAGACGGAAGAGTCCACGCCGCCGGACATGCCGACGATGACGCGGGTCTTGGCGGGGTCTTTGAGTGCTGGGCTGGTCATGGCTACCGATGTGTATCAGAGGGGAAAAACGCCGATTCTATCAAACCGGCGTCAGTCGCGCAGCAGGTCAAGGCTGTGCAGCGGGCCTTTGAGGTAGTCGTCGAGGCAGCGTGGCACCAACTCGCTGCGCCAGCGCGACGGCTCGGCCAGCAGTTCGTCGCGGGTCAGCCATACGGCGCGGACGATGTCGCTGTCCAGGTCGCGGCCCTGGTGATGGCGCACGGGGCGGGCGGCGAAGCAGATGCGCTGATAGGTGACGCCGTTGCTGGGGGCGGTGTACAGGTAGATACCGACCACGCCGGTGAGCTCGACTTCCCAGGCGGTTTCCTCGAGGGTTTCGCGCAGGGCGGCCTGGGTGATGGTTTCATTGGCTTCGAGGTGGCCTGCGGGCTGGTTGAAGACATGCTGGCCGGCCTTGAACTCCTCGACGAAGAGGAACTTGCCCTCGTGTTCGACGACGGTGGCGACAGTGATGTGGGGTTGCCAGGTCATTGGGGTTGTCCTTTTGCATGCGGGGGGCTGCGCAGCAGACCCAGTCCCAGAAAGCACAAACCCCGGTGCGTGGCCGGGGTTTGTGTTGTTACGTCAAGCGAGCCTTACAGTGCGGCGATGGCGCTGTTCAGGGTCTGGCTTGGGCGCATCACCTTGGCGGTCAGCTCGGCATCCGGGGCGTAGTAGCCACCGATGTCGGCCGGCTTGCCCTGGACGGCGTTGAGCTCGGCGACGATGGTCGCTTCATTCTCGCTCAGGGTCTTGGCCAGCGGGGCGAAGCGCGCCTGCAGGGCGGCGTCGTCGGACTGGGCGGCCAGTGCTTCTGCCCAGTACAGGGTCAGGTAGAAGTGGCTGCCACGGTTGTCGATACCGCCAACCTTGCGCGAAGGCGACTTGTTGGTGTCGAGGAACTTGCCGGTGGCCTGGTCCAGGGTGTTGGCCAGGACCTTGGCGCGCGGGTTGTCGTAGGTGTTGCCCAGGTGCTCCAGGGAAGCGGCCAGGGCCAGGAATTCACCCAGCGAGTCCCAACGCAGGAAGTTCTCTTCAACCAGCTGCTGTACGTGCTTCGGTGCCGAACCGCCAGCGCCGGTCTCGAACAGGCCGCCGCCGTTCATCAGCGGCACGATCGACAGCATCTTGGCGCTGGTGCCCAGCTCCATGATCGGGAACAGGTCGGTCAGGTAGTCGCGCAGCACGTTGCCGGTCACCGAGATGGTGTCCTTGCCTTCGCGGATGCGGGCCAGGGAGAACTTGATGGCGTCGACCGGAGCCAGGATGCGGATATCCAGGCCGGCGGTGTCGTGATCCTTCAGGTACTGCTGCACCTTTTCGATCATCACGCCGTCGTGGGCGCGGGCCGGGTCCAGCCAGAACACCGCCGGGGTGTTGCTCAGGCGGGCACGGTTGACGGCCAGCTTGACCCAGTCCTGGATCGGCGCGTCCTTGGTCTGGCACATGCGGAAGATGTCACCGGCTTCGACGTTCTGCTCCAGGACGACCTTGCCCTTGCCGTCGACCACGCGCACGACGCCGTCGGCCTTGATCTGGAAGGTCTTGTCGTGGGAGCCGTACTCTTCGGCTTTTTGCGCCATCAGGCCGACGTTCGGCACGCTGCCCATGGTGGTCGGGTCGAAGGCGCCGTTGGCCTTGCAGTCTTCGATGGTGGCCTGGTAGATGCCGGCGTAGCAGCGGTCCGGGATCACGGCCTTGGCGTCCTGCAGCTCACCTGCGGTGTTCCACATCTTGCCCGAGTCGCGGATCATCGCCGGCATCGAGGCGTCGACGATGACGTCGCTCGGTACGTGCAGGTTGGTGATGCCCTTGTCCGAGTTGACCATGGCCAGGGCCGGGCGAACGGCGTACAGGGCCTGGATGTCGGCTTCGATCTCGGCTTGCTTTTCAGCAGGCAGGTCCTTGATGCGGGCGTACAGGTCGCCGATGCCGTTGTTGGCGTTGAAGCCCACTTCGGCCAGCGCGGCAGCGTGCTTGGCGAGCACGTCGTTGTAGAACTCTTCGACGATCACGCCGAACATGATCGGGTCGGAAACCTTCATCATGGTGGCTTTCAGGTGCACCGACAGCAGCACGCCGGAGGCCTTGGCATCGGCGATCTGCTCGGCGATGAAGGCTTTCAGGGCCTTGCGGCTCATGGTGGCGCAGTCGATCACTTCGGCGGCTTTGACGGCGGTCTTTTCTTTCAGCACGGTGGTGCTGCCGTCCTTGCCGACCAGCTCGATGCGCAGGCTGTCGTCAGCCTCGATCAGCGCGGCCTTCTCGCTGCCGTAGAAGTCGCCCTGGGTCATGTGGGCAACGTGCGACTTGGAGTCGGCGGCCCAGGCGCCCATCTTGTGCGGGTGCTTGCGGGCGTAGTTCTTGACCGACAGCGGCGCGCGGCGGTCGGAGTTGCCTTCGCGCAGGACCGGGTTCACGGCGCTGCCCTTGATGCGGTCGTAGCGGGCGCGCGATTCTTTCTCTTCGGCGCTGGCCGGCTCGTCGGCGTAGTCGGGGATGTTGAAGCCCTTGGCTTGCAGCTCCTTGATCGCGGCCTTCAGTTGTGGAACCGAAGCGGAAATGTTCGGCAGCTTGATGATGTTGGCTTCAGGGGTGGTGGCCAGCTGGCCCAGTTCCGCCAGGTGATCGCCTACCTGCTTCTCGGCGCCCAGTTGCTCCGGGAAGGCGGCGAGGATACGGCCGGCCAGGGAGATATCGCGGGTTTCGACGGCGATGTCGGCGGAGGCAGTGAAGGCCTCGACGATCGGCAGCAGCGAGTAGGTGGCGAGGGCGGGGGCTTCGTCGGTGAAGGTGTAGATGATCTTGGAACGGGTGGGCATGCGGGTTAACTCTCTATGTGCTGAGCGTACTCGAGTCTCGAGGTGCGCAGGGTAGGCGCTTCGCCCTGGCGACGCCATGAGCGGAAAGTCGAGAGGCTGCGAGCGGTGATGGTGGATGCATCAGTCGAGCGTCAAGTGCTGGGCCGCGGTAACGACCCAGGCTTTGTGGTCATTCATGACCAAGGGCGAGCCGCATTTTCCTAGGGTTCGCCCCGATGACCCTATGGTCGCGCCGGAGTATATCAAACCCTTTGGGCTAATCAGCAAGGCGAAGTGGTATCAGCGCATTTATAAGACCAAAGACGTAGGGGCAATGTGGCGTGTTGCCGCAGGCATTTGCCACCTGTTTGCCGGTGTTGGCGGGGTCCTGCCTTGCAGGTCGGCGGATGTGGTTTAGGCTCAGTGGATCGCACGATTTCCAATCACCCAGGAAAAGCGGAGTAGTGCAGCATGGGATACCAGAAAATCAAGGTTCCGACCGATGGTGCCAAGATCACCGTCAATGCAGACCATTCGCTCAATGTTCCCGACAACCCCATCATTCCCTACATCGAAGGCGACGGCATCGGCGTGGACGTCTCGCCGGTGATGATCAAGGTGGTCGATGCCGCCGTGCAGAAGGCCTATGGCGGCAAGCGCAAGATCGCCTGGATGGAGGTGTATGCCGGCGAGAAGGCCACCCAGGTCTATGACCAGGACACCTGGCTGCCCCAGGAAACCCTGGATGCGGTGAAAGACTACGTGGTGTCGATCAAGGGGCCGCTGACCACGCCGGTCGGTGGCGGCATCCGTTCGCTCAACGTGGCGCTGCGCCAGCAACTCGACCTGTATGTGTGCCTGCGTCCGGTGGTGTGGTTCCAGGGCGTGCCGAGCCCGGTGAAAAAGCCAGGCGACGTCGACATGGTGATCTTTCGCGAGAACTCCGAGGACATCTATGCCGGTATCGAGTGGAAGGCCGGCTCGCCCGAGGCGAACAAGGTGATCAAGTTCCTCAAGGAGGAGATGGGGGTCACCAAGATCCGCTTCGACCAGGACTGCGGCATCGGCGTCAAGCCGGTGTCGAAGGAAGGCACCAAGCGCCTGGTGCGCAAGGCCCTGCAATATGTTGTTGATAACGACCGCAAGTCGCTGACCCTGGTGCACAAGGGCAACATCATGAAGTTCACCGAAGGTGCCTTCAAGGACTGGGGCTATGAGGTGGCCCGTGACGAGTTCGGCGCCGAACTGCTCGATGGCGGCCCGTGGATGAAGTTCAAGAACCCGCGGACCGGCCGCGAGGTGATCGTCAAGGATGCCATCGCCGACGCCATGCTCCAGCAGATCCTGCTGCGCCCGGCCGAGTACGATGTGATCGCCACCCTCAACCTCAATGGCGACTACCTGTCCGACGCCCTGGCGGCGGAGGTGGGCGGTATCGGCATCGCGCCGGGGGCCAACCTGTCGGACACCGTGGCCATGTTCGAGGCCACCCACGGCACCGCGCCGAAGTACGCCGGCAAGGACCAGGTCAACCCGGGGTCGGTGATTCTGTCGGCCGAGATGATGTTGCGGCACATGGGCTGGACCGAGGCGGCGGACCTGATCATCAAGGGCACCAATGGCGCCATTGCGGCCAAGACCGTGACCTACGACTTCGAACGCCTGATGGATGGCGCGACCCTGGTCGGTAGCTCGGGCTTCGGCGAGGCGCTGATCAAGCACATGTAAGCGTGGCAAAAAAAACCGGTCGCTTCTTTATTAAAGGGGCGACCGGTTTTTTCGTTTACCGGCAGACAGTTCAGAGATCAGACTTCGACGGTGCTGCCTGGGTTCGTGGCGCTTGCCTGGATATGGCTTGTGGCGCTTCTGATGTCGGTCGCGTGCAGCCCTTTGGGGCCCTGGATGATCTCGAAGTTCACGGATTGACCGGCTTTCAGCGTCTTGTAACCGTCCATCTGGATCGCTGAATAGTGGGCGAACAGATCATCGGTCTTACCGTCTTCGTTGATGAATCCGTAGCCCTTGGCATTGTTGAACCACTTGACTTTACCGCTTGCCATCCCTATGTCCCTCTGCAAAGGACTCCATCACTGGAGTATCATCCACTTCATCCGCATACGAACCTTGCGAGAAAATCTGGTTGACTGCGCGGATCTTTATCGACCACGGTGGGTTCTTATTGGTTGTAACACCGTTTTGCCGATAGTCAAGGTCAGCCGGCGCCCGCGCCGGGAGGGGCCTGCGCGGTCAACCCACAACCTTAACCTGTCGATCATGATGAAATTCTTTCCATGCATGTACTCAGTGAGATTCGACTAACATTCAATCAGGATCACCCGCAGCCGCATGAGGACGGGCACGAGGACGATGGCGCGGGCCTTGCCGTCCAGGAGGCCAAGCCGATCCTGCAGGCGCCACCGATGTACAAGGTGGTTTTGTTCAACGATGACTACACGCCAATGGATTTCGTCGTCGAAGTGCTCGAGACGTTCTTCAATCTGAACCGCGAGCTGGCGACCAAGATCATGCTGACCGTCCATACCGAAGGGCGGGCAGTGTGCGGATTGTTTACCCGTGACATCGCCGAAACAAAGGCCATGCAGGTCAACCAATACGCCAGGGAAAGCCAGCATCCGCTACTCTGTGAAATCGAGAAGGACGGTTAATCGCCGACCACTTGGGTATGAGGTGAAGCTATGTTAAACCGCGAGCTCGAAGTCACCCTCAATCTGGCCTTCAAGGAGGCCCGTTCGAAACGTCATGAGTTCATGACCGTCGAACACCTGCTGCTGGCACTCCTTGACAATGAGGCTGCCGCGACCGTTCTGCGCGCCTGTGGCGCCAATCTCGACAAGCTCAAGCACGACCTGCAGGAGTTCATCGATTCCACCACCCCGCTGATCCCCGTGCATGACGAGGACCGCGAGACGCAACCGACGCTGGGCTTCCAGCGCGTGCTGCAGCGTGCCGTGTTCCACGTGCAGAGCTCCGGCAAGCGCGAAGTGACCGGCGCCAACGTGCTGGTGGCGATCTTCAGCGAACAGGAAAGCCAGGCCGTGTTCCTGCTCAAGCAGCAGAGCGTGGCGCGTATCGACGTCGTCAACTACATCGCCCATGGCATCAGCAAGGTGCCGGGCCATGGTCCGAACACCGACAGCGACCAGGACATGCAGGATGAGGAGGGCGGCGAGGCTTCCTCTTCCAGCAACCCGCTGGACGCCTACGCCAGCAACCTGAATGAACTGGCCCGTGCCGGTCGTATCGATCCGCTGGTTGGTCGTGAGCAGGAGGTCGAGCGCGTCGCGCAGATCCTTGCTCGTCGGCGCAAGAACAACCCGTTGCTGGTCGGCGAGGCCGGTGTCGGCAAGACCGCCATCGCCGAAGGCCTGGCCAAGCGCATCGTCGATGGCCAGGTGCCTGACCTGCTGGCCCAGAGCGTGGTCTATTCGCTGGATCTCGGCGCGCTGCTGGCTGGCACCAAGTACCGTGGCGACTTCGAGAAGCGCTTCAAGGCGCTGCTCGGCGAGCTGCGCAAACGGCCGCAAGCGATCCTGTTCATTGACGAGATTCACACCATCATCGGTGCCGGCGCGGCTTCCGGTGGCGTGATGGATGCCTCCAACCTGCTCAAGCCGTTGCTGTCGTCCGGCGAGATCCGCTGCATCGGCTCCACCACGTTCCAGGAGTTCCGCGGCATCTTCGAGAAGGACCGTGCCCTGGCGCGTCGCTTCCAGAAGGTCGATGTCACCGAGCCGTCGGTGGAAGACACCGTGGGCATCCTGCGTGGTCTGAAAGGCCGCTTCGAAAGCCACCACAACATCGAGTACAGCGACGAGGCCCTGCGCGCCGCCGCCGAACTGGCTTCGCGCTACATCAATGACCGGCACATGCCGGACAAGGCCATCGACGTGATCGACGAAGCTGGCGCCTATCAGCGCCTGCAGCCGGAAGCCAACCGGGTAAAGCGCATCGACGTGCCGCAGGTTGAGGATATCGTCGCCAAGATCGCGCGGATTCCGCCAAAGCATGTCACCAGTTCCGACAAGGAGCTGCTGCGCAACCTGGAGCGTGACCTGAAGCTGACCGTGTTCGGCCAGGATGCGGCGATCGACTCGCTGGCCACTGCCATCAAGCTGTCCCGTGCCGGCCTCAAGGCACCGGACAAGCCGGTGGGCTCGTTCCTGTTCGCCGGCCCCACCGGCGTGGGCAAGACCGAGGCTGCTCGCCAGCTGGCCAAGGCCCTGGGTGTCGAGCTGGTGCGCTTCGACATGTCCGAGTACATGGAGCGGCACACCGTGTCGCGGCTGATCGGTGCGCCGCCCGGCTACGTCGGGTTCGACCAGGGTGGCCTGCTGACCGAGGCCATCACCAAGCAGCCGCACTGCGTACTGCTGCTCGATGAAATCGAGAAGGCTCACCCGGAAGTCTTCAACCTGCTGCTGCAGGTGATGGACCACGGTACCCTGACCGACAACAACGGGCGCAAGGCGGACTTCCGCAACGTGATCCTGATCATGACCACCAACGCCGGTGCCGAAACCGCCGCGCGGGCCTCGATCGGCTTCACCCACCAGGACCACTCCTCCGACGCCATGGAGGTCATCCGCAAGAGCTTCACGCCGGAGTTCCGCAACCGCCTGGACACCATCATCCAGTTCGGCCGCCTGTCCCACGAGACGATCAAGAGCATCGTCGACAAGTTCCTCATCGAACTGCAGGCGCAGCTGGAAGACAAGCGTGTGCTGCTGGAGGTCACCGACGCCGCACGCGGCTGGCTGGCGGCCTCGGGCTACGACGTGCAGATGGGTGCGCGGCCGATGGCGCGGCTGATCCAGGACAAGATCAAGCGGCCGTTGGCCGAAGAGATCCTGTTCGGTGAGCTGGCCGAGCATGGCGGTGTGGTGCACATCGACCTGCGCGATGATGAGCTGGTGTTCGATTACGAGACCACGGCAGAGGTTGCGTAAGGCTGGGGGCCGCTTCGCGGCCTATCGCGGCTGAAGCCGCTCCTACAGGGTTGCGCGGTGCCTGTAGGAGCGGCTTTAGCCGCGATGCGTTTTCCCAGGCACAAAAAAGCCCGGCGCAATGGCCGGGCTTTTTCATGGCTTGAGCTTAGCGCGCGCGGTAGGTGATGCGGCCCTTGCTCAGGTCGTACGGCGTCAGTTCGACGCGGACCTTGTCGCCAGTGAGAATACGGATGTAGTTCTTGCGCATCTTGCCAGAGATGTGCGCGGTAACGACGTGCCCGTTTTCCAACTCCACGCGGAACATGGTGTTGGGCAGGGTGTCGACGACAGTGCCTTCCATTTCGAAGCTGTCTTCTTTCGACATGCAGTAAAGCCCTCGGTATCCAGTGATGGCCCGACGCACGACTGCACCGGGCAAAAAAAGTGGCGTGGATTATGCCCGAAAATTGTGTTTCAAGCCAATGCCTTTCAGTTGAGGGTGACCCAGCGCTGGTTGATCAGCAATTCGATGGGGCGGTACTGGGTCTTGTAGTTCATCTTCTTGCAGTTCTTGATCCAGTAACCGAGGTAAACGGCCTCGAGGTTCTGGCGCAAGGCTTCGGTGATCTGCCAGAGGATCGCGTAGCGGCCGAGGCTGCGGCGTTCTTCCTCGGGCTCGTAGAAGGTGTAGACCGCCGACAGGCCGTTGGGCAGCAGGTCGCACACCGCCACGGCCAGCAGCCGGCCTTCCAGGCGGAACTCGTAGAACCAGCAGAACGGCAGGTCGCGCACCAGGAAGGTGGAGAACTGGTCGCGGCTTGGCGGGTACATGTCACCGTCGGCGTGGCGCTGCTCGATATAGCGCCGGTACAGGTCGAAGTACTCTTCCTTGTAGGCCGGACGGGCGGCGGTGACGGTCAGGTCGGCGTTGCGTTTGAGGATACGTCGCTGCTGGCGGTTGGGAATGAAGCGCGCAGCAGGGATGCGCGCCGGCACGCAGGCGTTGCACTGCTGGCAATGCGGGCGATAGAGGTGGTCACCGCTGCGACGAAAGCCCATTTCCGAGAGGTCCGCGTAGACGTGCACATCCATCGGCTGGCTGGGGTCGAGAAACAGTGTGGTTGCCTGCTCATCCGGCAGGTAGCTGCAGGAGTGGGGTTGAGTGGCATAGAACTTCAACCGCGCCAGCTCTGTCATGATCAACCCCTTAGGTGAGACGTTGTATCTAAGTGTAAGCCAGCTCCGGGAACTCGCCTAGGCAACCCAGCTGGCCGCACTGGGCTGATCCAGGTGTTGCGCCAGGTAATCGGCGAAGCTGGCCCGGCTGATGGCGCGGGCGCCCAGGCTGTGCAGGTGGTCGGTGGGCATCTGGCAGTCGATCAGTACGAAGCCTGCCTGCTTCAGGTGCTCGACCAGTGTCACGAATCCCACCTTGGAGGCATTGTCGGCGCGGCTGAACATCGATTCGCCAAAGAACAGCCGGCCCATGGCCAGGCCATACAGGCCGCCGACCAGTTCACCCTCCCGGCGTACCTCGACCGAATGGGCGATGCCGCGCCGATGCAGCTCGCAGTAGGCGGCGCGCATGGTGTCGGTGATCCAGGTGCCATCGGAGTAGTCCCGGGGCGCGGCGCAGGCAGCAATCACCGCCGCGAAGTCGCTGTCGAAGCTCACGTGGTAGCGGCCTTGGCGGATCAGCTTGGCCAGCGAGCGCGAGACATGCAGTTCGTCCGGAAACAGCACGGTACGCGGGTCGGGCGACCACCAGAGGATCGGCTGGCCGTCCTGGTACCAGGGGAAGCAGCCGTGGCGGTAGGCTGCAACCAGACGCTCCGGGGTCAGGTCACCACCAGCGGCAAGCAGGCCGTTGGGGTCGTGCAGAGCCTTTTCCAGGGGCGGGAAAGTCAGCGAGTCGCGGGTCAGCCAGGTGAGCATGGGGTTCTTGAGCGGCGGGGGAGGGGAGGGCGTCCAGCATGGCGTGGCTTGTGGATGAGGTCAACGACCCTCGTCGCGGGCGCAGTCTGCGTGGGAGCGGCGATGCGGCGACCCGACTTGCCCCGCGACAGGGCCGGACCTGGCAGAATCGACCGTCAATCAACCACCCATTCGTGCCGCCACCGGCACCATCTGGCACATTTGCTGTCACACCTGTGCAAAAACACAGCATAAGCCTTTGTCACAAAAGAAAATGCATGCTCAAATTGCATCAATATGAAAGTCGCCCCCGTTCACGCGCCATACAGCGTGCCGCCATGGCGGCGGGTGGGCAGTAATGTTAAAAGTAGTGGTTCATTGGCCGGTGACCGGCCAATCACTATTGGACGCGCAGCACGCGCAGGAATAGACGCGTTTTGAAGAAATCCACCGCAACCCCAGCCCCCTTGCCAGTGCCCCTGTGGCGGCAGCAGCTGCACTACCGCCTGAAGGAAGGTGCGCTGATTGCCGTCGGCGCCCTGTGCCTGTACCTGTGGATGGCACTGGTCACCTACGACACCGCCGACCCGGGCTTCAGCCACACCAGCAACGCCGAGCAGGTGCAGAACGCCGCCGGCCGCGCCGGGGCCTATTTCGCCGACATCCTGTTCATGGTGCTCGGCTACTTTGCCTACATCTTCCCGCTGCTGCTGGCGATCAAGACCTGGCAGATCTTCCGCGAGCGCCACCAGCCCTGGCAGTGGAGCGGCTGGCTGTTCTCCTGGCGGCTGATCGGCCTGGTGTTCCTGGTGCTGTCGGGCGCGGCGCTGGCGCATATCCACTTCCACCCCTCGGCGAACATCCCGTTCTCCGCCGGCGGTGCCCTGGGCGAAAGCCTGGGCGATCTGGCGCGCAACCTGCTGAACGTGCAGGGCAGCACGCTGATGTTCATTGCCCTGTTCCTGTTCGGCCTGACGGTGTTCACCGATTTGTCCTGGTTCAAGGTGATGGACCTGACGGGCAAGATCACCCTCGACCTGTTTGAACTGGTGCAAGGCGCAGCCAGCCGTTGGTGGGAGGCGCGCAACGAGCGCAAGCGCCTGGAAGCCCAGCTGCGTGAAGTCGACGACCCGGTCTTTGACCTGGGCGGCAAAGGCGACAGACGTGAGCCGGCCAAGGCGCAGCTGCGCGAGCGCGCCGAGCCTGTGATGACGCGCGACGAGCCGCCGGCCCGCCCGGTGGTGCCGCGCGAAGCGGCCGTGGCCCGCGAATCGGTAGTGCCGCGCGAAACCGTGGTAGCTCGCGCGCAGCCTGCGGCTCCGGTGATCATTCCGCCGACCGCGGACAAGGCGCCGGAACCGAGCAAGCGGGTCATGAAGGAAAAACAGGCGCCGCTGTTCATCGACAGCGCGGTGGAAGGTACCTTGCCGTCCATTTCCATCCTCGACCCGGCCGAGCAGAAGAAGATCGAGTACTCGCCTGAGTCCCTGGCCGGTGTCGGACAGTTGCTGGAGGTCAAGCTCAAGGAATTCGGCGTGGAAGTCGCGGTGGACTCGATCCATCCGGGGCCGGTGATCACCCGTTACGAAATCCAGCCGGCCGCCGGTGTGAAGGTCAGCCGCATCGCCAACCTGGCCAAGGACCTGGCGCGTTCGCTGGCAGTGACCAGCGTGCGCGTGGTCGAGGTGATCCCCGGCAAGACCACCGTGGGCATCGAGATCCCCAACGAGAACCGCCAGATGGTGCGCTTCTCCGAAGTGTTGTCGTCGCCGCAGTTCGACGAGAACAAGTCGCCGGTCACCCTGGCCCTGGGCCACGACATCGGCGGCAAGCCGGTGATCACCGACCTGGCCAAGATGCCCCACCTGCTGGTGGCCGGTACCACCGGCTCCGGTAAGTCGGTGGGGGTGAACGCGATGATCCTGTCGATCCTGTTCAAGTCGGGCCCGGAAGACGCGCGGCTGATCATGATCGACCCGAAGATGCTCGAACTGTCGATCTACGAGGGCATCCCGCACCTGCTGTGCCCGGTGGTCACCGATATGAAGGATGCGGCCAACGCCCTGCGCTGGAGCGTCGCCGAAATGGAGCGGCGCTACAAGCTGATGGCGGCCATGGGCGTGCGCAACCTGGCGGGCTTCAACCGCAAGATCAAGGACGCCCAGGAAGCCGGCGAAGTCATCCATGACCCGTTGTACCGTCGCGAGAGCATGGACGACGAGCCGCCGACGCTGAAGACCCTGCCGACCATCGTGGTGGTGGTCGACGAATTCGCCGACATGATGATGATCGTCGGCAAGAAGGTCGAGGAACTGATCGCCCGTATCGCCCAGAAGGCCCGTGCCGCCGGTATCCACCTGATCCTCGCCACCCAGCGCCCGTCGGTGGACGTGATCACCGGCCTGATCAAGGCCAACATCCCGACCCGCATGGCGTTCCAGGTGTCGAGCAAGATCGACTCGCGGACCATCATCGACCAGGGCGGCGCCGAACAGTTGCTCGGCCACGGTGACATGCTCTACATGCCGCCGGGCACCAGCCTGCCGATCCGCGTGCATGGCGCCTTCGTCTCCGACGACGAAGTGCACCGCACCGTCGAAGCGTGGAAGCTGCGTGGCGCGCCGGACTACAACGACGACATCCTCAATGGTGTCGAAGAGGCCGGCAGCGGCTTCGACGGCGGCGGTGGTGGCGGCGATGGCGAAGACTCGGAAAGCGATGCCCTGTACGACGAAGCCGTGCAGTTCGTGCTGGAAAGCCGCCGGGCGTCGATCTCGGCGGTGCAGCGCAAGCTCAAGATCGGCTACAACCGCGCCGCGCGCATGATCGAGGCGATGGAAATGGCCGGTGTGGTCACGCCGATGAACAGCAACGGCTCGCGGGAAGTGATTGCCCCGGGCGGCCCACGCGATTGATGAACAACCTGCCGGGCGCCATAGACGGCGCCCGGCCCCTTCACTGTGCAATGAGGATTTCCATGCGCGCGATTCGCATGCTGTTGGTTTCTGCCCTGGCCGCGGCCAGCCTGTCGGCCCACGCCGGCGAACAGGACGTCCAGCGCCTGACGCAATTGCTGGAGAAGTCGCAGACCATCGAGGCCAATTTCTCCCAGCTGACCCTGGATGCCAGCGGCACCAGCCTGCAGGAGACCAACGGCAAGATGACCGTCAAGCGCCCGGGCCTGTTCTACTGGCACACCGACGCGCCCCAGGAGCAGGTGGTGGTGTCGGACGGCAAGAACGTCACCCTGTGGGACCCGGACCTGGAGCAGGCCACCGTCAAGAAGCTCGACGTGCGTCTGAACCAGACCCCGGCGCTGCTGCTGTCCGGTGATGTGTCGAAGATCAGCCAGAGCTTCGACATCACCTCCAAGGAGCAGGGCGAGGTCATGGACTTCACCTTGAAGCCCAAGACCAAGGACACCCTGTTCGACTCGCTGCGCGTGTCGTTCCGCCGGGGGCTGATCAATGACATGCAGCTGATCGACAGCGTCGGCCAGCGCACCAACATCCTGTTCAATGGCGTCAAGGCCAACCAGGCGGTGCCGGACAGCAAGTTCCAGTTCGACATCCCCAAGGGCGCGGACGTCATCAAGGAGTAAGCGGAGCCCGTGATGGACCTGTTTCGAAGCGAACCCGTCGCCCAGCCCCTGGCCGCCCGCCTGCGTCCGTCTAATCTGGACGAGTACGTCGGCCAGGAGCACCTGCTGGCGCGCGGCAAGCCGCTGCGCGAGGCGCTGGAGCAGGGTGCGCTGCACTCGATGATCTTCTGGGGCCCGCCCGGGGTGGGCAAGACCACCCTGGCGCGGCTGCTGGCGCAGTTTTGCGACGCCCACTTCGAAACGGTGTCGGCGGTGCTGGCCGGGGTCAAGGAGATCCGCCAGGCCGTCGAGGTGGCCAAGCAGCAGGCCGGCCAGTATGGTCGGCGCACCATCCTGTTCGTCGATGAAGTGCACCGTTTCAACAAGTCGCAACAGGACGCCTTCCTGCCCTACGTGGAGGACGGCACGCTGATCTTCATCGGCGCGACCACCGAAAACCCGTCCTTCGAACTGAACAACGCGCTGCTGTCGCGGGCGCGGGTCTATGTGCTCAAGAGCCTGGACGAGGCCGCGCTGCGCAAGCTGGTCGATCGCGCCCTGAGCGAGGAGCGCGGCCTGGGCAAGCGCAACCTGCGGGTGGGAGACGAAGCCTTCAAGATGCTCATGGCCGCCGCCGACGGCGATGGCCGGCGCATGCTCAACTTCCTCGAGAACGCCTCGGACCTGGCCGAAGATGGCGGCGAGATCGGCGTCGAGCTGCTGCAGAGCCTGCTTGGTGACAGCCGCCGCCGCTTCGACAAGGGCGGCGAGGCGTTCTATGACCAGATCTCGGCACTGCACAAGTCGGTGCGCGGCTCCAACCCCGACGGCGCGCTGTATTGGTACGCGCGCATGCTCGACGGCGGCTGCGACCCGCTGTACATCGCCCGTCGGGTGGTGCGCATGGCCAGCGAGGACATCGGCAACGCCGACCCCCGCGCCCTGAGCCTGTGCCTGGCAGCCTGGGACGTGCAGGAGCGCCTGGGCAGCCCCGAAGGCGAGCTGGCGGTGGCCCAGGCCATCACCTACATCGCCTGCGCGCCGAAGAGCAACGCCGTGTACATGGGCTTCAAGGCGGCAATGCGCGAGGCCGCTGAGCACGGTTCGTTGGAGGTGCCGCTGCACCTGCGCAACGCGCCGACCAAACTGATGAAGCAACTGGGCTATGGCGAGGAGTACCGCTATGCCCACGACGAGCCGGACGCCTATGCCGCCGGCGAGGACTATTTCCCCGAGCAGCTCGAACCGCGCCAGTACTATCAACCAGTGCCCCGTGGCCTGGAACTGAAGATCGGCGAGAAGCTCAAGCACCTGGCCGAGCTCGATCGCGCCAGCCCCCGCCAGCGGAGAAAACCGTGATTGCACTGATTGCCGCAGTCAGCGCCGGCGGCATCGCCGGCACGCTGTTGCGTTTCGCCACCGCCAACTGGGTCACGGCCCACTGGCCGCGACACTTCTATGCCGGTACGCTGGCGGTCAACCTGGTCGGCTGCCTGCTGATCGGCCTGTTGTATGGGCTGTTCCTGCACAAGCCGCTGGTGCCGGTCGAGCTGCGCGCCGGGCTGATCGTCGGCTTTCTCGGCGGCCTGACCACCTTTTCCTCCTTCTCGCTCGATACCGTGCGCCTGATGGAAAGCGGGCAGGTCCCGTTGGCCTTGGGCTATACCATTATCAGCGTGGTGGGCGGCCTGCTCGCGACCTGGGCCGGCCTGTCCCTGACCCGATTCTGAACCAACACCTACTTATAACGAGAGAACGATATGCTCGATTCCAAACTGTTACGCGGCCAACTTCAGGAAGTGGCTGACCGCCTGGCCTCCCGTGGCTTCAGCCTGGATGTCGCGCGCATCGAATCGCTGGAAGAGCGCCGCAAGGCCGTGCAGACCCGCACCGAGCAGCTGCAGGCCGAGCGTAACGCCCGCTCCAAGTCTATCGGCCAGGCCAAGGCCAAGGGCGAGGACATCGCCCCGCTGATGGCCGACGTCGAGCGCATGGCCAACGAGCTGGCCGCCGGCAAGACCGAGCTGGACGGCATCCAGGCGGAACTGGACGGCATCCTGCTGACCATTCCCAACCTGCCGGACGCCAGCGTGCCGGTCGGCGCCAGCGAAGACGACAACGTCGAAGTGCGCCGCTGGGGCGCGCCGAAGGCTTTCGATTTCGAGATCAAGGACCACGTCGCCCTGGGCGAAGTCAGCGGTGGCCTGGACTTCGAGGCCGCGGCCAAACTGTCCGGCGCCCGCTTTGCCGTGCTGCGCGGCCCGGTGGCCCGCCTGCACCGCGCCCTGGCGCAGTTCATGATCAACCTGCACACCGGCGAGCACGGCTACGAGGAGCACTACACCCCGTACCTGGTGCAGGCCCCGGCCCTGCAGGGCACCGGCCAGCTGCCGAAGTTCGAGGAAGACCTGTTCAAGATCACCCGCGAAGGCGAGGCCGACTTCTACCTGATCCCGACCGCCGAAGTGTCGCTGACCAACCTGGTGGCGGGTGAAATCCTCGACGCCAAGCAGCTGCCGCTGAAGCTGGTCGCCCACACCCCGTGCTTCCGCAGCGAAGCCGGTGCCTCGGGCCGTGATACCCGCGGCATGATCCGCCAGCACCAGTTCGACAAGGTCGAGATGGTCCAGGTGGTCGAGCCGTCCAAGTCGATGGAATCGCTGGAAGGTCTGACCGCCAACGCCGAGCGCGTGCTCCAGCTGCTGGAACTGCCGTACCGCGTACTGGCGCTGTGCACCGGCGACATGGGCTTCGGTGCGGTGAAGACCTACGACCTGGAAGTCTGGGTGCCAAGCCAGGACAAGTACCGCGAGATCAGCTCCTGCTCCAACTGCGGCGACTTCCAGGCGCGCCGCATGCAAGCCCGCTGGCGCAACCCGGAAACCGGCAAGCCGGAGCTGGTGCACACCCTGAACGGTTCGGGCCTGGCTGTCGGCCGTACCTTGGTTGCCGTGCTGGAGAACTACCAGCAGGCCGACGGTTCGATCCGCGTGCCTGAAGTGCTCAAGCCGTACATGGGTGGCGTCGAGGTCATTCGCTGAATGGACTACCTGCCGCTGTTCCACAAGCTGCAGGGTGGCCGTGTGCTGGTCGTCGGCGGCGGCGAGATCGCCTTGCGCAAGGCGCGCCTGCTGGCCGACGCCGGCGCCGCGCTGCGGGTGGTGGCGCCTGAGGTCGACGGCCAGCTCGCCACGCTGGCCCGTGAGGGCGGGGGCGAGGTCCTGGTGCGTGGCTACCAGGCCTCGGACCTGGACGGCTGCCGGCTGGTGATCGCGGCGACCGACGACTCGGCGCTCAACGCCCAGGTCTCGGCCGAGGCCCAGGCACGCAGCCTGCCGGTCAACGTGGTGGACGCGCCGGCCCTGTGCACGGTGATCTTCCCGGCCATCGTCGACCGTTCACCACTGGTGGTGGCGGTTTCCAGCGGCGGCGACGCCCCGGTGCTGGCGCGGTTGATCCGCGCCAAGCTGGAAGCCTGGATCCCATCCGCCTATGGCGAACTCGCCGGCCTGGCCGCGCGTTTCCGTGAGCGGGTCAAGGCCTTGTACCCGGACGTCAACCAGCGTCGCGGCTTCTGGGAAACCGTGTTCCAGGGGCCGATCGCCGAGCGTCAGCTGGCCGGGCAGGGCGCCGAGGCCGAGCGCCTGCTGCAGGCGATGGTCGACGGCGCGCCGGTGCAGCAGGGCGGTGAGGTGTACCTGGTGGGCGCGGGGCCGGGCGATCCGGACCTGCTGACCTTCCGCGCCCTGCGCCTGATGCAGCAAGCCGACGTCGTGCTGTACGACCGCCTGGTGGCCCCGGCCATCATCGAGATGTGCCGGCGTGACGCCGAACGCATCTATGTCGGCAAGCGCCGCGCCGATCATGCCGTACCGCAGGATAAGATCAACCGCCTGCTGGTCGACCTGGCTCGGCAGGGCAAGCGCGTGCTACGGCTCAAAGGTGGCGATCCGTTCATCTTTGGCCGGGGAGGCGAGGAGATCGAAGAGCTGGCCGACGAGGGTATTCCGTTCCAGGTGGTACCGGGCATCACGGCAGCCAGTGGTTGTTCGGCCTATGGCGGGATTCCGCTGACCCACCGCGACTATGCCCAGTCGGTGCGCTTCGTTACCGGCCACCTGAAGGATGGCACCAGCAACCTGCCCTGGAATGACCTGGTGGCTCCGGCCCAGACCCTGGTGTTCTACATGGGCCTGGTTGGCTTGCCGACCATCTGCGCCGAGTTGATCCGCCATGGCCGTGCGGCGAGTACGCCGGCTGCGCTGGTGCAGCAGGGCACCACCCGCAACCAGCGGGTGTTCACCGGCACCCTGGCCGACCTGCCGGCGTTGGTGGCACGCCACGAAGTGCATGCGCCGACCCTGGTGATCGTCGGGGAAGTGGTGCAGTTGCGCGAAAAGCTGGCGTGGTTCGAAGGCTCGCAAGACGTTTGAAATGACTGGGGCCGCTTTGCGGCCCAGGGCCCC
>NZ_JBMDJQ010000051.1:0-31686 GCF_057809275.1 Pseudomonas sp. FG36 | reverse complement strand
CTCCGCAAGACCTCCGTTCGGCCTCCTGAAGTCGCGAAGTTACGGGCGGCGCCTGAACTGACGCAGCTGTCGCTAGGGACTACGCAGTTAATCTTGCGATCAAGATCAAGATCAAGATCAAGATCAAGATCAAGATCGGATCGTGGCTTTGTTTAGTTCTTCGCCTTCGAATGCCGCCACCCTTGGTCAAAGAACGCAAACACCACCACCAGCACCCCGGCCACCGCCAATATCATCGCCACGCCATCGGTGGAATGAGTCGCCGAACCTGCCACCAGCGCCAGCCCACCCAACGGCGCCAGGCCGCCGGCCACCGCGGTACCGACCTCTCGCCCGGTGCCGAACCCGGACGAGCGCGTCTGCGTGGGGAACTGCCGGCTGAGGAACGACCCTTGCGGGGCGAACATCATCGGCGCCAGGATCCCGGTGCCCACGGCGATGGCCAGGTAGATCATCATCGGCTCGCCAGTCGACAGCAGTTGCAGGAACGGGAAGGCGAACAGCGCCGACAGCACGCCGCCGAGCATCAGCACGGTCTTGCTGCTCCACTTGTCGCACAGCCAGCCGAAGAACGGCACGGCGAAGATCGCCACCAGGCTGGCCAGGGTCACCGACAGCGAGGTGACATGCGCCTCGACGCCCTTGAACTGGGTCAGGTAGGCCAGCGAGAAGGTCTTGAAGATGTAGCTCAGGGCGTTGTAGCCTACCGCCACGAAGAACACCACGGCCAGGCCCTTGAGGTCGTTCCTGAACAGCAGCTTCAGCGGCGACACCTGCGGTTTGTCATCGGCCTTGTCCAGCTCCTTGAAGTCCGGGGTCTCGGGGATGCTCTTGCGCACCCACAGGCCCACCGCCACCAGGGCGATGCTGGCGATGAACGGGATGCGCCAGCCGCCGGCCAGCAGGAATTCGTTGCCGTTCATGGTCAGCAGGTACACGGTCAGCGACGACAGCAGCAGGCCCAGGTTCAGCCCCAGCGCCGGCCAGGCACCCTGGCTGCCGCGCTTGCCTTCGCTGGCGTGCTCGTAGGAGGTCACTGCCGCGCCGGACAGCTCGGCACCGGCGCCCAGGCCCTGGATGATGCGGATGATCACCAGCAGGATCGGCGCCCAGATGCCAATGGTCGCGTAGCCGGGGATCAGGCCGATCAGCATGGTGCACAGGCCCATCATGCAAAAGGTGATCACCAGCACATGCTTGCGCCCGAAACGGTCGCCCAGGTAGCCGAACAGCACGCCGCCGAACGGGCGGGCGATGAATCCGATGGCGAAGGTGGAAAACGCCAGCAGCGAGGCCACCGCCGGGTTGCTCGGGTCGAAGAAGATCTTCGAGAAGACGATCGCGGCCATGGTCGCGTAGAGGTAGAAGTCATACCACTCCAGCATCGAGCCGAAAATGGTCGCCGCCGCTACCTTGCGCAGGCGCTTGCGTTGCTGTTCGGGGGTTTCCGGCGCGGCCGGGGCCGTCTCGTATACCGACATCTGAGGTTTCCTTGTTGTCTTTGTAGTTGTGGATGCAGCAGGTGCTTCAGCGGGCCTCGAGGATCTTTTCGGCGATCATCTGGCCGATGGGGATGGCCGAGGTGGCGGCCGGCGACGGGGCGTTGCACACGTGCACCATGCGCGGCGTCTCGGCGAACAGGAAGTCGTGCACCAGGGTGCCGTCGCGCATCACCGCCTGGGCGCGGATGCCGGCCTCATAGGGCAGCAGATCCTCGACTTGGAGCGACGGGCAGTACTTGCGGCACTGCTCCAGGTAGCCACGCTTGAACAGCGAGTTCTTCATCTCGGCAGTGCCGGAACCGAGGTTGTTCCAGATGGTTTTCCAGAAGCCGGGGAAGCGTGCGTACTCGGCGACGTCGCGCCAGTTCACCGAGAACTTGCGGTAGTTCTCCCGGCCAAAGCCGAGCACCGCGTTGGGGCCGACGGTGACGCTGCCGTCGATCATCCGCGTCAGGTGCACGCCAAGGAACGGCAGCTCCGGATCGGGGATCGGGTAGATGAGATGGTTGACGATCTGGTTCTTGTTCGCCGGCAGGCGGTAGTACTCGCCGCGGAAGGGGATGATCTGGTGGTCGATCTTCACCCCGGCCAGGCGCGCCAGGCGGTCGGACTGCAGGCCGGCGCAGGCCACCAGTTGGCGGGCGCGCCAGGTGTTGCCGTCGGTGCTGACCGCGACAGAATCGGCATGCTCCTGGATGGCGTGCACGGCGGTGGACAGGCGCACTTCGCCCCCGGCCTGGCGAATCACCTTGGCCATGGCGTCGCATACCTGCTGGTAGTCGACGATACCGGTGGCATCGAGGAACAGCGCGCCCTTGCCGACGATGTTCGGCTCGCGCTCGCGCAGGGTGCCGGCGTCCAGGCGCTCGACCTTCAGGCCGTTCTGTTGCGAACGCTCGTACAGCGCCTGCATGCGCTGCACCTCCAGATCGTTGGAGGCCACCAGCAGCTTGCCGCAGACCTCGAAGGCGATGCCGTGCTCGGCGCAGAAGTCCTTGGTGGCCTGGGCGCCGCGCTTGCACAGGTCGGCCTTGAGGCTGCCGGGTGCGTAGTAGATACCGGCATGGATCACGCCGCTGTTATGGCCGGTCTGGTGGCGGCCGAGGCTGGCTTCCTTTTCCAGGATCAGCAGCGAGGCGCCGGGGCGACGGGTGAGCAGGGCCATCGCGGTGGCGAGGCCGACGATGCCGCCGCCGATGATGCAGTAGTCGTAGGTCATGCAGGGTACCTTGGAATTCTTGTCGGTGAATCTGCTTATCAGGTTGTCAGACTAACTAGTGCGCGTAAAAACCTCGCCAGGTCGCGATAGGGTTCTCCGGGGTCAGTCGACGTCGGGGAGGTCGAGTTTCAGGCGCTTGGCCGAGGCGCGCAGGTGGGCTTCGGCGCAGGCGGCGGCCGCATGGCGGTCACCGTCGGCAATGGCCTGGTACAACGCCCGGTGCTCACGCAGGGCGTCAGCCGAGCCGCCTACCGCCGGTGTGGCGGAGTTTTCCCAGGCGGTGCGGCGCGCGGCGGCCAGTTGGCCACCGAGGAAATCGTGGAAGGCGACGAAATAGTCGTTCTTACTGGCTTCGGCGATAGCTCGGTGGAAGGCCACGTCGGCGGCTGCGGCGGTGGCAAAGTCGCTGCGCGGGTCTTCCATGGTGCCCAGGGCCGCGGCCATGCGCTGCAGGTCGTCGGCGTCGCGGCGGCGGGCGGCGATGGCGGCGGCCTGGGTCTCGATCCACAGGCGCATCTCGAACATCTGCACCAGGTCCGGCTTGCGCCCGTTGCTGCCGGGGAAGCGGAACACCGTGCCATTGGGGGTCTGCGAGATGTACGAACCGAGCCCGCGGCGAGCGATCAGCACGCCGTCGGCCTTGAGCTGCGCCACCGCCTCGCGCACCACCGAGCGGCTGACATTGAGCTGTTCGGCCAGTTGCTGTTCGGTAGGCAGGCGCGACTCGGCGGCCAGGCGGCCGGCATCGATCTCGGCGCGGATGGCGCTGACGACGCGTTCAACGAGGGTGTCGGGGCGCTGGAGCTCTAGCATGGACGTGCGGGTGCCTATTGGTCAGGTTGTCAGACAATGCCTGCTCGCGGCTTCGGCTGTCAATGGTGTTGTGCCTTCATCGCGGAAGACTCAAGCCCCCGCGAGGAGGGCCGAATGACCGGTCTAGACCTCGGACACGAAGGTCCCGGTGCCGTCGAGGATGTTGCGCAAGGTCAGCGCGACTTCCTCCAGGTCGCTGCCCGAGGTGGTCAGGATGATCTCCAGTTCCTCGTCGCCCTTCAGCGCGTCGCGATCCCCGGCCGCCACCTCGATCAGCAGGCGGGTGGCGCTCAAGGTCACCTTCAGCCCGTCCAGCGTCGACGGCTCGTCGTCCAGGGTCAGGTCGACGGTGTCCTCGTCCGGGTAGCGGGTCAGCAGGAACATCTGGCCCTTGTCGCTGTGGCAGCACAGGGTCGCCATGTTGTCTTCCTCGTCGTCGCAGGGGGTGGCGAAGAGCAGGGCGGTTTTCAATTGCATGGCGCACTCGGATCAATGGAAATGAAAAGGAATTCTGACAGCCTTGCGCACACTGATAAACGTAAAGTTACCGCGCATTGACCGAAATTGTCGCAGCGCTGCAAGCCCAAGTGACCGTTCAGTCGTTAAGCTGCCCTGTCGATGGGTTCCCGTAAAGGCACAGCCACCTGGCAGTCGCTTTTGCAGGCACCCAACGCTTCTGTCTTGCCACGGGTTGGCTATGGTTGATCCGTACAAGGCGCATGTACGCGACGCTTCACCTATAACAAAGCCCAAGCGGAGTACCACAGATGGCGTTCTTCACCGCAGCCAGCAAAGCCGACTTCCAGCATCAACTGCAAGCGGCCCTGGCGCAGCACATCAACGAACAGTCCCTGCCACAAGTGGCACTGTTCGCTGAACAGTTCTTCGGCATCATCTCTCTGGACGAACTCACTCAGCGCAGGCTGTCGGACCTGGCCGGCTGCACGCTGTCCGCCTGGCGCATCATCGAGCGCTTCGACGCCACGCACCCGCAGGTGCGGGTCTACAACCCCGATTACGAACGCCACGGCTGGCAGTCCACGCACACCGTGGTCGAGGTGCTGCACCACGACCTGCCATTCCTGGTCGATTCGGTACGCACCGAGCTCAACCGCCGCGGCTACAGCATCCACACCCTGCAAACCACCGTGCTCAGCGTGCGCCGTGGCGCCAAGGGCGAGCTGGTCGAGCTGCTGCCCAAGGGCACCCTGGGCGAGGGCGTCAACCATGAATCGCTGATGTACCTGGAGATCGACCGCTGTTCCAACACCGCCGAGCTCAACACCCTGGCCATGGAACTGGAGCAGGTGCTGGCCGAGGTGCGCGGCGTGGTCGCCGATTTCGAGCCGATGAAAGCCAAGATCCGCGAGCTGCTGGAACTGGTGGAGCAGAACGCCTTCGGCCCCGCGCAGAACGACAAGGCCGAGGTGAAGAGCTTCCTGTCGTGGCTGCTGGACAACCATTTCACCTTCCTCGGCTACGAGGAGTTCACCGTCGAGTCCGACGCCGACGGCGGCCACCTGGTCTACGACGACACCTCGTTCCTGGGCCTGGCCCGCCTGCTGCGTGCAGGCCTGGGCGCCGATGACCTGCGCATCGAGGACTACGCCGTCGCCTACCTGCGCGAACCGCGCCTGCTGTCGTTCGCCAAGGCCTCGCAGCCAAGCCGCGTGCACCGCCCGGCCTACCCGGACTACGTGTCGATCCGCCAGATCGACCAGGACGGCAAGGTGGTCAAGGAATGCCGCTTCATGGGCCTGTACACCTCGTCGGTGTACGGCGAGAGCGTGCACACCATCCCCTACATCCGTGGCAAGGTCGCCGAAGTCGAGCGCCGCTCGCACTTCGACCCGAAGGCGCACCTGGGCAAGGAACTGGCCCAGGTCCTGGAAGTGCTGCCCCGCGACGACCTGTTCCAGACCCCGGTGGACGAGCTGTTCAGCACCGCCATGTCGATCGTGCAGATCCAGGAACGCAACAAGATCCGCGTGTTCCTGCGCAAGGACCCGTACGGCCGCTTCTGCTACTGCCTGGCCTACGTGCCGCGCGAGATCTACTCCACCGAGGTGCGGCAGAAGATCCAGCAGGTGCTGATGGAGCGCCTGAAAGCCACCGACTGCGAGTTCTGGACCTTCTTCTCCGAGTCGGTGCTGGCCCGCGTGCAACTGATCCTGCGGGTCGACCCGAAGAACCGCATCGAGATCGATCCGCAGCAGCTGGAAAACGAAGTGATCCAGGCCTGCCGTTCGTGGCAGGACGACTTCTCGGCGCTGGTGGTGGAAAACTTCGGCGAAGCCCACGGCACCAACATCCTCGCCGACTTCCCGAAAGGCTTCCCGGCCGGCTACCGCGAGCGCTTCGCCGCGCATTCGGCGGTGGTCGACATGCAACATGTGCTCAACCTGTCCGAGGCCAAGCCGCTGGCCATGAGCTTCTACCAGCCGCTGACGCAGCTCGGTGAGCGCACGCTGCACTGCAAGCTCTACCACGCCGATACGCCGCTGGCACTGTCGGACGTGCTGCCGATCCTGGAAAACCTCGGCCTGCGCGTGCTCGGTGAGTTCCCTTACCGCCTGCGCCACGCCAGTGGCCGCGAGTTCTGGATCCACGACTTCGCCTTCACCTACAGCGAAGGCCTCAACCTCGACATCCAGCAGCTCAACGACACCTTCCAGGACGCCTTCGTCCATATCGTCAAGGGCGACGCCGAGAACGATGCGTTCAACCGCCTGGTGCTGACCGCCGGCCTGCCATGGCGTGACGTCGCGCTGCTGCGTGCCTACGCCCGCTACCTCAAGCAGATCCGCCTGGGCTTCGACCTGGGCTACATCGCCAGCACCCTGAACAACCACACCGATATCGCCCGCGAGCTGACCCGGTTGTTCAAGACCCGCTTCTACCTGGCGCGCAAGCTCACCAACGAAGACCTCGACGACAAGCAGCAACGTCTGGAGCAGGCGATCCTCACCGCCCTGGACGATGTCCAGGTGCTCAACGAGGACCGCATCCTGCGGCGCTACCTGGACCTGATCAAGGCCACTCTGCGCACCAACTTCTACCAACCGGACGCCAACGGCCAGAACAAGTCGTACTTCAGCTTCAAGTTCAACCCCAAGCTGATCCCCGAGCTGCCCAAGCCGGTGCCGAAGTTCGAGATCTTCGTCTATTCGCCTCGGGTCGAGGGCGTGCACCTGCGCTTTGGCAACGTCGCCCGCGGCGGCCTGCGCTGGTCGGACCGCGAGGAAGACTTCCGCACCGAGGTGCTCGGCCTGGTCAAGGCCCAGCAGGTGAAGAACTCGGTGATCGTGCCGGTCGGCGCCAAGGGCGGCTTCCTGCCGCGTCGCCTGCCGCTGGGCGGCAGCCGTGACGAGATCGCCGCCGAAGGCGTGGCGTGCTACCGCATCTTCATCTCGGGCCTGCTCGACATCACCGACAACCTCAAGGACGGTGGCGTGGTGCCGCCGGCCAATGTGGTGCGCCATGATGACGATGATCCGTACCTGGTAGTGGCGGCCGACAAAGGCACCGCGACCTTCTCCGACATCGCCAACGGCATCGCCATCGACTACGGCTTCTGGCTGGGCGATGCGTTCGCCTCGGGCGGCTCGGCCGGCTATGACCACAAGAAGATGGGCATCACCGCTCGTGGCGCGTGGGTGGGCGTACAGCGCCACTTCCGCGAGCGCGGCATCAACGTGCAGGAAGACCCGATCACCGTGGTCGGTGTCGGCGACATGGCCGGCGACGTGTTCGGCAACGGCCTGCTGATGTCCGACAAGCTGCAACTGGTGGCGGCGTTCAACCACCTGCACATCTTCATCGACCCGAACCCGGACCCGGCTACCAGCTTCGCCGAGCGCAAGCGCCTGTTCGACCTGCCGCGCTCGGCCTGGAGCGACTACGACACCGGCATCATGTCCGAAGGCGGCGGGATCTTCCCGCGTAGCGCCAAGAGCATCGCCATCAGCCCGCAGATGAAGGAACGCTTCGCCATCGAGGCCGACCGCCTGACCCCGACCGAACTGCTGCATGCACTGCTGCAGGCACCGGTGGACCTGCTGTGGAACGGTGGTATCGGCACCTACGTCAAGGCCAGCAGCGAAAGCCACGCCGATGTCGGCGACAAGGCCAACGACGCCCTGCGCGTCAACGGCAACGAGCTGCGCTGCAAGGTGGTGGGCGAGGGCGGCAACCTGGGCATGACCCAGCTCGGCCGTGTCGAGTTCGGCCTGAACGGCGGCGCCACCAACACCGACTTCATCGACAACGCCGGTGGCGTCGACTGCTCCGACCACGAGGTCAACATCAAGATCCTGCTCAACGAAGTGGTGCAGGGTGGCGACATGACCGAGAAGCAGCGCAACCAGCTGCTGGGCAGCATGACCGACGAAGTCGCCGGGCTGGTGCTGGGCAACAACTACAAGCAGACGCAAGCGCTGTCGCTGGCGGCCCGCCGTGCCCGCGAGCGCATCGCCGAGTACAAGCGCCTGATGGCCGATCTGGAGGCACGTGGCAAGCTGGACCGCGCCATCGAGTTCCTGCCCAGCGAGGAGCAGCTGGCCGAACGCCTGGCGGCGGGGCAGGGTCTGACCCGCGCCGAGCTGTCGGTACTGATCTCGTACAGCAAGATCGACCTCAAGGAGCAGCTGCTCAAGTCGCTGGTGCCGGACGACGACTACCTGACCCGCGACATGGAGACCGCGTTCCCGCCGTCGCTGGTCAGCAAGTTCGCCGACTCCATGCGTCGCCACCGCCTGAAGCGCGAGATCGTCAGCACCCAGATCGCCAACGACCTGGTCAACAACATGGGCATCACCTTCGTGCAGCGCCTGAAGGAGTCCACCGGCATGAGCCCGGCCAACGTGGCGGGCGCCTACGTGATCGTGCGCGACATCTTCCACCTGCCGCACTGGTTCCGCCAGATCGAGGCCCTGGACTATCAGGTCCCGGCCGAGATCCAGCTGACCCTGATGGACGAGCTGATGCGCCTGGGCCGTCGGGCCACCCGCTGGTTCCTGCGCAGCCGTCGCAACGAGCAGGATGCTGGTCGCGATGTTGCTCACTTCGGGCCGGTGCTCGCGCAGTTGGGGCTCAAGCTCGACGAACTGCTGGAAGGCCCGACCCGCGAGCGCTGGATGAACCGCTACCAGGGCTTTGTCGACGCCGGTGTGCCGGAGTTGCTGGCGCGCATGGTCGCCGGTACCACCCACCTGTACACCCTGTTGCCGATCATCGAGGCTTCGGACGTCACTGGGCACGATCCGGCGCAGGTGGCCAAGGCGTTCTTCGCCGTGGGCAGCTCGCTGGACTTGACCTGGTACCTGCAGGAGATCAGCAACCTGCCGGTGGAGAACAACTGGCAGGCCCTGGCCCGCGAGGCGTTCCGCGACGACATCGACCTGCAGCAGCGGGCGATCACCATCTCCGTGCTGCAGATGGCCGACGCGCCGGAAGACATGGACGCCCGCGTGGCCCTGTGGTGCGAGCAGCACCGGGTGATGGTCGAGCGCTGGCGCGCCATGCTCGACGACCTGCGCAACGCCACCGGCACCGACTATGCGATGTACGCGGTGGCCAACCGCGAGCTGGTCGACCTGGCGATGAGCGGTCAAGCGGCGGTGATTCCGTCATGAGCCTTGCGCTGAAGTGAAAAAAAGCCCCGGCAGTGATGCCGGGGCTTTTCATTTTGTGGCTGTCCCGTCCTGAATAAGGTTTACACCTCCCATCCCGAATTTCCGGAGAGTCAGATGGAGCAAGGTGTAAAGCGCACACAGCGAGATTACTCACTGTCTTTTAAATTGGCGGTGGTTGATCAGATCGAAAAAGGCGAACTGACCTACAAGCAGGCCCAGGAACGGTATGGCATCCAGGGCCGGTCGACGGTTCTGGTATAGTTGCGTAAGCACGGTCGGCAGGATTGGAGCCAAGGGGCATCGATCCGAGCCGAGAGGAGCTGCGCGATGTCTGACCCCAAACCGCTCACTCCAGAGCAGCGGATCAAAGAGCTTGAGCAGCAGCTTGAGCTGATGAGCCAGAAGGCCCAGTTCTTCGAGACGGTCGTTGATGTTCTGAAAAATGACTATGGTGTTTCGGTCGTAAAAAAGCGATCCGGCAAGTCCTCTCGCAAGGCCAAGTCGCAGGACTGAGCATTGCCAGGGCTTGTCAGTTTCTAGGCATCAGTCGACAGGCTTACTACAAACGCAACCGAGCCGCTGATGGCAAAGAACGCCAGGCAGACCGGGTGGTTGAGTTTGTACAGCAAGTCCGAATGCGCCAGCCCCGTCTGGGTACCCGCAAGCTGCACTATCTGCTGCATTGCCAACCTGACAGACGATTCCAGGTCGGCCGAGATAGGCTGTTCCAGGTCTTGGGAGAGCGCCGTTTGCTCGTACTGCCTAAGCGGGCCTACCACAAGACAACACAAAGCTTTCATCGCTTCTACCGCCATCCCAACTTGCTCAAGCCCGGGCCAAGCCAGATTGTTCCGACAAGGCCGGAACATGTCTGGGTGGC
This sequence comes from Pseudomonas sp. FG36, assembly GCF_057809275.1. Taxonomy (NCBI): domain Bacteria; kingdom Pseudomonadati; phylum Pseudomonadota; class Gammaproteobacteria; order Pseudomonadales; family Pseudomonadaceae; genus Pseudomonas; species Pseudomonas sp. FG36. The sequence goes on along the minus strand of NZ_JBMDJQ010000051.1, from coordinate 21,639 downwards.
CGACATTACTTACCTGCCTGCACGTAACGGCCCGCTATACCTGAGCCTGATAACGGATGCGTACTCCAGGAAAATCGTTGGCCACCACGTCCATGAAAGCCTGCATGCCGAGTCGGTGGCGCAAGCTTTCAAGCAGGCATTACGGAAGCGACGTCATCGCCAGCCATTAGTCCACCATTCGGATCGAGGCATCCAATACTGCTCGGCGCTATACCAGTCACTGCATCAACGGCACGGCGTTCAGTGCTCCATGACCGATGGGTATGACTGCTACCAGAACGCGCTGGCCGAGCGAATCAACGGAATCCTCAAGATGGAGCTGCTGTTGAGTAGCCCTGCAGATCTGGAGCAAGCGAGGCAGATGGTTGACGAGGCAGTGCAGATCTACAACACAGAACGGCCTCATATGGCCCTGAAAAACAAAACGCCCGATGCTGTGCATCGGGCGTTTTGAGGCCTGTCGGCCTACCTGAACAGGTGTAAACCTATTTCAGGACTAGACAGGCGTGTCATTTGCGTGGGAACGGCGCACCGCCGTTCCCACGGTGTACTACTTGAACCGTCGCTCCACGCCTTTCTCCACCAGGATCTTCGCCGAAATCTCCTCCACCGAGAAATGCGTGGAATTGATGTTGGGAATGTTCTCCCGACGGAACAGGTTCTCCACTTCGCGCACCTCGAACTCGCACTGGGCGAAGCTTGCGTAGCGGCTGTTGGGTTTGCGTTCGTGGCGGATCGCGGTCAGGCGGTCGGGGTCGATGGTCAGGCCGAACAGCTTGTTGTGGTGCTTCTTGAGCACCGCTGGCAGCTGCAGGCGCTCCATGTCGTCCTCGGTCAGCGGGTAGTTGGCGGCGCGGATGCCGAACTGCATGGCCATGTACAGGCAGGTCGGGGTCTTGCCGCAACGCGATACGCCCACCAGGATCAGGTCGGCCTTGTCGTAGTAGTGGGTACGCGCGCCGTCGTCGTTGTCCAGGGCGAAGTTGACCGCCTCGATACGCTCCATGTAGTTGGAATTGCCGCCGATTGAGTGGGATTTGCCCACGGAATACGACGAGTGGGCAGTCAATTCCTGCTCGAGCGGGGATAAAAACGTCGAGAAAATGTCGATCATGAAGCCATTGGACGTGGCCATGACCTCACGGATGTCCTGGTTGACGATGGTGTCGAAAATGATCGGACGCACCCCGTCGCGCTCGGCCGCGGCGTTGATTTGCTGGACCATGGCCCGGGCCTTTTCCAGCGTGTCGATGTAGGGGCGCGTGAATTTATTGAACGGAATGCTCTCGAATTGTGCGAGCAGGCTCTGGCCCAGCGTTTCTGCAGTGATGCCGGTACCGTCGGAGATGAAGAACGCGGTTCGTTTCATTTGCACCTGGGGGCCTTAAGCTGCCGAAGATTTCTGGATATGATAGGTTCGGTTTGCCGAACGCGGTTGCTCGGCATTCTCACTTATTTTCCAGGTCCAGGCCACAAGCGTCCGGCCCAGTCATTCAGGCAGGCGGGCGCCCTTGAGCTTTTCCAATACAGTTAGTGGAGAGATCACCTTGGTAGAGTACGTAGTTTCCCTCGATAAGCTCGGCGTCCATGATGTGGAGCATGTGGGGGGCAAGAACGCATCCCTGGGCGAGATGATCAGTAACCTCGCAGGTGCCGGTGTCTCGGTGCCGGGCGGCTTTGCCACTACGGCTCAGGCGTACCGCGATTTTCTCGAGCAAAGTGGCCTCAACGACCGCATCCATGCGGCGCTCGACGCGCTGGATGTCGACGATGTCAACGCCCTGGCCAAGACCGGCGCGCAGATCCGCCAGTGGGTGATGGAAGCCGATTTCCCGGCGCGTCTCGATTCGGAAATCCGAACCGCCTTCGCCGAAATGTCCCAGGGCAACGACAACATGGCCGTGGCCGTGCGCTCCTCGGCCACCGCCGAAGACCTGCCGGACGCCTCCTTCGCTGGCCAGCAGGAGACCTTCCTCAACATCCGTGGCGTCGACAACGTGATCCGCGCGGCCAAGGAAGTGTTCGCCTCGCTGTTCAATGACCGCGCCATTTCCTACCGCGTGCACCAGGGCTTCGACCACAAGCTGGTCGCCCTGTCCGCTGGCGTGCAGCGCATGGTCCGCTCCGAGACTGGCACCGCGGGCGTGATGTTCACCATGGACACCGAGTCGGGCTTCCGCGACGTGGTGTTCATCACCGGTGCCTATGGCCTGGGTGAAACCGTGGTCCAGGGTGCGGTCAACCCGGACGAGTTCTACGTGCACAAGAACACCTTGCAGGCCGGTCGCCCGGCGATCCTGCGCCGCAACCTGGGCAGCAAGGCGATCAAGATGGTCTATGGCGACGAAGCCAAGGCCGGTCGTTCGGTCAAGACCGTCGAGGTCGACCGCGCCGAGCGTGCGCGCTTCTGCCTGAGCGACGACGAAGTCAATGAACTGGCCAAGCAGGCCATGATCATCGAACAGCACTACCAGCGCCCGATGGACATCGAGTGGGCCAAGGACGGTGACGACGGCAAGCTGTACATCGTTCAGGCCCGTCCCGAGACCGTGAAGAGCCGCGCCAGCGCCAATGTCATGGAGCGCTACCTTCTGAAAGAGAAGGGCACCGTACTGGTTGAAGGCCGTGCCATCGGCCAGCGCATCGGCGCCGGCAAGGTCCGCGTGATCAACGACGTGTCCGAGATGGACAAGGTCCAGCCAGGCGATGTACTGGTCTCGGACATGACCGACCCGGACTGGGAGCCGGTGATGAAGCGCGCCAGCGCCATCGTCACCAACCGTGGCGGGCGTACCTGCCACGCGGCGATCATCGCCCGTGAGCTGGGCATCCCGGCCGTCGTCGGCTGCGGCAACGCCACCCAGGTCCTGAAAGATGGCCAGGGCGTCACCGTTTCCTGCGCCGAAGGCGACACCGGCTTCATCTTCGAAGGTGAGCTGGGCTTCGACATCAAGCAGAACTCGGTCGATGCCATGCCGGAGCTGCCGTTCAAGATCATGATGAACGTCGGCAACCCGGACCGTGCCTTCGACTTCGCCCAGTTGCCCAATGCCGGTGTCGGCCTGGCGCGCCTGGAGTTCATCATCAACCGCATGATCGGCGTGCACCCCAAGGCGCTGCTCAACTACGCCGGCCTGCCGCCGGAGCTGAAAGAGAGCGTCGACAAGCGCATTGCCGGCTACAACGATCCGGTCGGCTTCTATGTCGAGAAGCTGGTCGAGGGCATCAGCACCCTGGCAGCGGCCTTCTACCCGAAAAAGGTCATCGTGCGCCTGTCGGACTTCAAGTCCAACGAATACGCCAACCTGATCGGCGGCAAGCTCTACGAGCCGGAAGAAGAAAACCCGATGCTGGGCTTCCGTGGCGCCTCGCGCTACATCAGCGAGTCGTTCCGTGACTGCTTCGAGCTCGAGTGCCGTGCGCTGAAGCGCGTGCGCAACGAGATGGGCCTGACCAACGTCGAGATCATGGTGCCGTTCGTGCGCACCCTGGGCGAGGCCAGCCAGGTCGTCGACCTGCTCGCCGAAAACGGCCTGGCCCGCGGCGACAACGGCCTGCGCGTGATCATGATGTGCGAGCTGCCGTCCAACGCCATCCTGGCCGAAGAGTTCCTCGAGTACTTCGACGGCTTCTCCATCGGCTCCAACGACCTGACCCAGCTCACCCTGGGCCTGGACCGCGATTCCGGCATCATCGCCCACCTGTTCGATGAGCGAAATCCTGCCGTGAAGAAGCTGCTGGCCAACGCCATCGCCGCGTGCAACAAGGCCGGCAAGTACATCGGCATCTGCGGCCAGGGCCCGTCGGACCACCCTGACCTGGCCAAGTGGCTGATGGAGCAGGGCATCGAAAGCGTGTCGCTGAACCCGGACTCGGTGCTCGAGACCTGGTTCTTCCTGGCCGAAGGCCAGGGCGCGGCCTGATGCGGTAACAGGGCGCCTGTTGCGCCCTGGTGTTAGTGCGTGGGAGCGGCGGTGCGCCGATGCGGCTTGCCCTGCGATGGCGTCAGCGAAGACACCTCTGTAGTCTGCTCTGATGCCATCGCGGGGCAAGTCGCATCGGCGCACCGCCGCTCCCACGTTTCATGTCCACTGAATTTGTGAAGCCATGCAAAGCAGCAGCACCCAATTTCCCGTCGCGTTGCTCAGTGCCGAGCGCCGCGGCGACCTCAGCGAAGACGTCTACCGGATCAAGGCCGGCAACAGCCCGGATGCGAGCGTAGAGCTGGCCGTCACCCGCCTGGGCCTGGCCGATCAGGACCGCGTCCAGGGCATGCCGGTCATTCTCCTGCACGGCAGCTTCTCCAACCGGCGCTTCTGGTATTCGCCCAAGGGCATCGGCCTGGGCGCATACCTGGCCCGCGCCGGTTTCGATGTGTGGATCCCGGAGATGCGCGGCCACGGCCTGTCGCCGCGCAACCGCGACTGGCGGCAGAACCGCGTGGCCGACTATGCGCGCTACGACCTGCCGGTGATCGGTGCCTTCGTACATGAAAAAGCCGGGCAGGTACCGAGCTGGATCGGCCACTCGCTGGGCGGCACCACCTTGGCGGCGGCGCTGGGCAGCGGCTATCTCGACACCGGCCTGGTGGCCAGTGCGGCGTTGTTTGGCACCCAGGTCAGCCGGGTTTACTGGCCGTTAAAAGTGCCACCGGTGGAGTGGGGCGCGCGCATGCTGCTCAAGCGTTTTGCGCAGATTTCCGGTTCGCGCCTCAAGCGGGGCCCGGAAGACGAACCCATCGGCCTGGCCCTGGAGAGCCTGCGCTGGAATGGTCTGTTCGGCCGCTTCGGCGACAAGGAGAAGGACTGGTGGTCGGGGCTGGCCGAAGTCGAGGTGCCACTGCTGGCGGTGGCCGGAGCCGGTGATTTCCAGGATCCGGTGTGGGCCTGCCGCAAACTGTTCGAGCAGTTTGGCGGTGATGCCAGACAGTTCCTGCGCCTGGGCCGCGAGCAGGGCTTCGAGGCCTTCGGGCATGTCGACATGCTGGTCAGCAAGGCGGCGCAGACCCAGGTGTGGCCGTTGGTGGAGCGCTGGCTGCGCGACCCCCTGGTAGCGGTGCATGCCTCGACGGTGGTGATGGAGCCTGTGGCTGCCAGTTGAAACATCGGCCGGTGCGGCGATGGTTCAACTGACTGCTCGGTCCCGGATGACTGCCGGCCCTTCCAAGGTGTAGCCTTGGCCGACACCCGCTTTCGTTGTGACTGACAGGAGTTTCCCATGCAGCATTACGTAACGCCCGACCTGTGCGACGCCTATCCGGACCTGGTCCAGGTGCTCGAACCCATGTTCAGCAACTTTGGCGGCCACGACTCGTTCGGCGGCCAGATCGTCACCATCAAGTGCTTCGAAGACAACTCCCTGGTCAAGGAGCAGGTCGAGCTCGATGGTAAGGGCAAGGTCCTGGTGGTCGATGGCGGTGGCTCGCTGCGCCGGGCGCTGCTGGGCGACATGCTTGCCGAGAAGGCCGCGAAGAATGGCTGGGAAGGCCTGCTGATCTACGGCTGCGTGCGTGACGTGGACGTGCTGGCGCAGACCGATGTCGGTATCCAGGCCCTGGCCAGCCACCCGGTGAAGACCGACAAGCGCGGCATTGGCGACCTCAACGTCGCGGTGACCTTTGCCGGCGTGACCTTCCGCCCGGGCGAATACGTGTACGCCGACAACAACGGCGTGCTGGTCTCGCCAAGCCCGCTGAAGATGCCCGAGTGATCCGCCGCACACCCATGGAGCTTTGATGTTCGAGGAAGACAACGCGCAATGGGGCCTGGTGCATGCCCTGGTGCTCGATGGCAAGGGTGGCGCGCGTTCGATCGCCCGCACCGAGCTGGACGACCTGCAGTTGCAGCCCCAGGAGAGCCTGTGGCTGCACTGGGACCGCAGTCATCCGCAGACCCGCACCTGGTTGCTGCACGACAGCGGTCTGAGCGAGTTCGCCTGCGACCTGTTGCTTGAGGAGAACACCCGCCCGCGCCTGTTGCAGATGGCCGGCGAGCAGATGCTGCTGTTCCTGCGCGGGGTCAACCTCAACCCGGGTGCCGAACCCGAGGACATGGTCTCGGTGCGTATCTTCGCCGAAGCGCGGCGGGTTATCTCGCTGCGTTTGCGGCCGCTGCGCGCCAGCGACGAGGTGCTCCAGCAACTGGACGAGGGCAGGGGGCCGAAAACGGCCTCCGAACTGTTGTTGCTGATGGGTGAACTGCTGACCGAGAAGGTCCAGGCGCTGGTCAGCGACCTGTCCGAAGCGGTCGATCTGGAAGAGGAAAAGGCAGAATCCGACGAACGGTATGCCCCAGCCCAGGGCAGCCTGCAGCAGATCCGCCGTCGTGCCGCCGGTCTGCGCCGTTTCCTCGCCCCCCAGCGCGACATCTATGCCCAGCTTTCGCGCAATAAATGCAGCTGGTTCGTCGACGCCGACGGGGATTACTGGAACGAGCTGAACAACAGCCTGATCCGCTACCTCGAGGAGCTGGAACTGGCCCGCGAGCGAGCCGCCCTGGTGCTGGAAAGCGAGGATCGGCGCCGCAGCGAGCGGATGAACCGGACCATGTACCGGTTTGGCATCATCACCTGCATCTTCCTGCCCATGAGCTTTATCACCGGATTGCTGGGCATAAACGTCGGCGGTATTCCCGGGGCAGAAAACCCCTACGGCTTCGCGCTCGCCTGCACCGTGGTGCTGTTGCTGGCGGCGGGGCAGTGGTGGTTGTTCCGTCGACTGCGCTGGGTCTGAAATGAGGCATTTTGAAACATTCGTCCCAGTGGCAGGTGTGACCCATCGCTTGGCACCCACGTCTTTGACTGACATTGCGCGAGGTGCCCATGCACGATCCGTTTGAAGAATCCCTGCGCGACCTGCTCAAGGCGTCGCCGTCCGGCCAGGACCGTGACGACGCCGCGTGCCTGGGTCGCGTGCTCAAGACCGCCAACCGCCAGGTCGGCGCGGGCGATCTGTTCAGCCTGCTTGGCCGCTGGAGCCAGGCGCTGCTGATCGCCGTGAACAATGGCTCGGCGCATGTCGCGCCGGTGCGCCGCAACTCTACCCGCAACCCTGCCGCAGGCAGCCCTGCAGATAAGGCCGATTGAATATGGAACTCGATCTCTGGACCCAGAGCCTGGTCACCGCCATGACTGCCCTTTGGACCAAGGTGGCGAACTTCATCCCCAACCTGTTCGGCGCGCTGGTCGTGGTGCTGCTCGGTTTCGTCGTGGCCAAGCTGCTCGACACCTTGCTGTCGAAGGTGCTGGCCAAGTTCGGCCTGGACCGCCTGATGAGCGGTACCGGCCTGACCAAGATGCTCGCCCGGATCGGTATCCAGGTACCGATTTCGACGCTGATCGGCAAGATCGTCTATTGGTTCGTGCTGTTGATCTTCCTGGTTTCGGCGGCTGAATCGCTGGGCCTGGAGCGGGTCTCGGCGACCCTGGACATGCTGGCGCTGTACTTGCCCAAGGTATTCGGCGCGGCGCTGGTGATGCTGGCCGGCGTGCTGTTGGCGCAACTGGCCAACGGCCTTGTGCGCGGCGCCGCCGAGGGCATCGGCCTGGAATACGCCGCTGGCGTTGGGCGTATCGTCCAGGGCCTGGTGATCATCATCAGTATTTCGGTGGCCATCAGCCAGCTGGAGGTCAAGACCGACCTGCTCAACCACGTGATCGTCATCGGGCTGATTACCGTTGGTCTGGCAATTGCCCTGGCGATGGGCCTGGGCAGCCGTGAAATTGCCGGGCAGATCCTGGCCGGCATCTATGTGCGTGAGCTCTATCAGGTCGGCCAGCACGTGCGCATTGGCGAGGTCGAAGGGCACATCGAGGAGATCGGCACGGTCAAGACGACCCTGCTGACCGATGATGGCGAACTGGTGTCGTTGTCTAATCGCGAGCTGCTCGAGCAGCGCGTGAATAGCCGCTAACCGAACAAAAGCTGTTAATGTATGCCGCCGCAAAAATCGGCCCACGGGGCCGAGCGGCGACATTGACCTGACTGTCGGCCAGATCCGTTTTGAATAAAGTTCATTCGCCGCCCATGCGCTATGACCCCCGCGAGCTCACCGACGAGGAGTTGGTGGCGCGTTCGCATGAGGAGCTGTTTCATGTCACCCGCGCCTATGAGGAACTCATGCGGCGCTACCAGCGCACGCTGTTCAACGTCTGTGCGCGCTACCTGGGGAACGATCGGGATGCCGACGATGTCTGTCAGGAGGTGATGCTCAAGGTGCTCTACGGGTTGAAGAACTTCGAGGGCAAGTCCAAGTTCAAGACCTGGCTCTACAGCATCACCTACAACGAATGCATCACCCAGTACCGCAAGGAGCGTCGCAAGCGCCGGCTGATGGATGCGCTGAGCCTGGACCCTGTCGAAGAGGCGTCCGAGGACAAGGCACCGAAGCCGGAAGAAAAAGGCGGGCTGGATAAATGGCTGGTACATGTGAACCCGATCGATCGGGAAATCCTGGTGCTGCGATTTGTCGCGGAGCTGGAATTCCAGGAGATCGCCGACATCATGCACATGGGCCTGAGCGCCACGAAAATGCGCTACAAGCGTGCGCTCGACAAGCTTAGAGAGAAATTTGCAGGCGTGGCTGAAACTTAGTGGCCTGCAAATACCTCTAACCAACCGGCAAGTTCTGCTAGACTTGCCGTCGAGTTGTCCCCCGGATTTTGGTGGGACTGCTTAACTATCACCAGATGGGGATTTAACGGATGAAATTGAAAAACACCTTGGGCTTGGCCATTGGCTCCCTCGTAGCCGTGACTTCGCTCGGCGCTCTGGCTCAAGGCCAAGGCGCGGTCGAAATCGAAGGTAACGTTACCAAGCAGTTCTACGACAGCGAACGTAACTTCAAGAACACCGGCACCAATCCAGGTGTTCGCCTCGGCTACTTCCTGACCGACGACGTCTCCCTGGACCTGGGCTACAACGAGACCCACAACGCTCGTGGTGAAGTCTTCAACAAAGACATCAAAGGCTCCAAGACCAAGCTCGACGCTACCTACCACTTCGGTACCGTTGGCGACGCACTGCGTCCGTACGTTTCCGCCGGTTTCGCTCACGAGAGCCTGGGCCAGGCCACTCGTAGCGGCCGTGACCACTCCACCTTCGCCAACGTTGGCGCTGGCGCCAAGTGGTACATCACCGACATGTTCTTCGCCCGTGCCGGCGTCGAAGCCATGTACAACATCGACAACGGCAACACCGAGTGGGGTCCGACCGTTGGTCTGGGTCTGAACTTCGGTGGCAGCGGTGGCCAGAAAGCCGCTCCTGCGCCTGCTCCAGTTGCCGAAGTCTGCTCCGACAGCGACAACGATGGCGTCTGCGACAACGTCGACAAGTGCCCTGACACCCCAGCCAACGTTACCGTTGACGCTGATGGCTGCCCGGCTGTTGCCGAAGTCGTTCGCGTTGAGCTGGACGTCAAGTTCGACTTCGACAAGTCGGTCGTCAAGCCAAACAGCTACGGCGACATCAAGAACCTGGCTGACTTCATGAAGCAGTACCCACAGACCACCACCACCGTGGAAGGTCACACTGACTCCGTCGGCCCAGACGCTTACAACCAGAAGCTGTCCGAGCGTCGTGCCAGCGCTGTCAAGCAGGTCCTGACCCAGCAGTACGGTGTTGAATCGAGCCGTGTTGACTCGGTTGGCTACGGTGAGACCCGTCCGGTCGCCGACAACGCCACCGAAGCTGGCCGCGCCGTCAACCGTCGCGTAGAAGCTCAGGTAGAAGCCCAGGCCAAGTAATTGGTTTGACGCTTCATGAAAAACCCGGCCTCGGCCGGGTTTTTCTTTGTCCGCGATTTTCCAGGGGCGATGGGGCGTGGATGGTCGCGTGCTCAGTGCTTGAGCAGAACCAGCAACAGCACCATGTTCAACAGCAGCGATAGCAAGCCAATCGTGCGCCATACCTTCAGTGGCTCACGCTCAAGCAGCGGCCGTGGCCGCTCGTCCAGTTCCTGGCGATCCCCCCGCTCCAGCAACAGCAACCACTGTTCGGCGGTCTCGAAGCGCTGCGCCGGATCTGCCACCACCGCCTGCAACAGGTTGTGCTGCAGCCACTCCGGCACATCCGGGCGGTAGCGCGCCGGGTTCACTGGCGTACCGAAGCGTGGCCGTTGGAACGCCTCGACTTCGCCGTAGGGGTAGTGGCCGGTGAGCAGCTGGTAAAGCGTCACGCCCACGGCATAGAGGTCCTGACGCGGCGCAGGGGGCAGGCCGTCGTAGGCTTCCGGGGCAAGGAACGAAGGCGTGCCCGGCAAGGCGTGGGGCGGGTCCTCGGAAAGCCCTGGGCAGTATGCCAGCCCGAAGTCCAGCAGGCGCAACTGGCCATCTTCGCCCAAGTGCAGGTTTTCCGGCTTGATGTCACGGTGCAGCAGGTTGCGTCGATGCAGCGCGCCGACAGCCTGCAGCAGCTGGCGCGCCATTTCCAGCCATTGCGCCAGGGGCAGTGGGCCGCTCGCCACGAGCAGGCTGGCGAGGGTCGTGCCCGGGTATTCGCGCATCAGGTAGTACAGGTGCTGGCGCTGGCTGGCCGGGTGCACTTCAGGGAAGTGGCGGCCGGCGACCCGGCGCAGGAACCACTCTTCCATGAGCAAGGTCTGGGCGGCCCCGGGCTCGTTATCGCGGGTCGGGGGCAGTGTCTTGAGCAACCAGGGCCGGCCTTGCGGATCACGCGTGCGGTAAAGCAGCGCTTGCCTGCTCTGGGCGAGCAAACCGTCGACCTGCCAGCCATCGATCATCTGGCCTGCACGCAAAGCGGCTGGCAGCGGCCACTGCTTGAGCTGCGCCAGGGTGTCGCCCAGGTTGCTCGCGCCCAGTTGGTCGACTCGTACCAGCAAGGCGCTGGCATTGTCCTGGCTGCCGCAATGGTGGGCGCTGGCCACTAGGGTATCGGCGGCTTCCTGCAGGTCGCGGTGTTCGCGCAGGATCGACTGGATATGCGCATCGCCCAGGCTGGCCCACACGCCGTCGCTGAGCAGCACGAAGCACTCGCCTTCGTGCAGATCGCCTTCCAGATAATCCACCAGCAACTGTTGGTCCAGCCCCAGCGCGCGCTTGAGCACGTGCTGCATGCCGGGCTGGTCCCACACATGGTCTTCACTCAGGCATTGCAGCTGCTCGTCCTGCCAGCGGTACACCCGGCAGTCGCCGACGTGGGCGAGGGTGAAGCGTCGCCCGCGCAGCACCAGGGCGCTGAGGGTGGTGAGCAGCGGCTGGCCGTTGCCTTGGGCGCGCAGCCAGCGGTTCTGCGCCACCAGCAGACGGTCCAGGGCCTGGGCCACGCTCCAGGTGGCGGGCGTGGCGTAGTAGTCCAGGGCCAGGGCCTGCAAGCTCGCGCGCGCTGCCAGGCCACCGTCGGCGCACTGGCTGACGCCGTCGGCCAGCGCGCACAGATAGCCCTTGCTGGCCGCGAGTTCCGGTACCGGGGTGACCAGGCGCAGGGCATCCTGGTTTTCCGTGCGCGGGCCTGTGGCGCTGGCCTGGGCGAAGCTCAGTAGCAGGCTCATGGCGGCGCCTCAGACCCGCGCTGCGGTGACTGCGGCCGAGCCCCAGGTGGTGCGCCAGCGCTGCTTGACGCCATGCAGGCCGAACCAGGCCAGCAGGCCGAGGCTGGCGAACAGCCACAGGCCGAGCTGGTAATCGCCGGTGTGCTGCTTGATGGTGCCAAGGCCCGCAGCGAGGAGGAAGCCGCCGATGCCGCCGGCCATGCCGATCAGCCCGGTCATCACGCCGATCTCCTGGCGGAAGCGCTGCGGCACCAGCTGGAACACCGCGCCATTGCCCGCACCAAGCCCGAGCATGGCGCTGACGAACAGCGCCAGGGCCGCCGCCGCGCTGGGCAGGTTGAAGCCCACCGCGGCGATGCACACGGCGGCCACGCTGTACATCGCCAGCAGGGTGCGGATGCCACCGAAGCGATCGGCCAGGGCGCCGCCGAGCGGGCGCATGAGGCTGCCAGCGAACACACAGGCGGCGGTGTAATAGCCGGCGGTCACCGGGCTCAGGCCGTACTGGTCGCTGAAATAGCCAGGCAGGGCGCTGGCCAGGCCGATGAAGCCGCCGAAGGTGACACTGTAGAAGAACATGAACCACCAGCTGTCGCGGTCGCCGAGGGCCTTGAGGTAGTCGGCCATGGCCTTGGGCTTGGGCCGTTGCGGGGCATTGCGGGCCAGCCAGGCGAACAGCACCAGGGTCAGCAGCAGCGGCAGCAGGGCAAAGCCGAACACATTGTTCCAGCCAAAGGCGGCGGCCAGCGCTGGCGCCAGCAGCGCGGCGAACACCGTGCCGGAGTTGCCGGCACCGGCGATGCCCATGGCCTTGCCCTGGTGCTGCGGCGGGTACCACTGCGAGGCCAGCGGCAGAGACACGGCGAACGAGGCCCCGGCAAAACCCAGGAACACCCCCAGCAGCAAGGCGTGTTCGTAGCTTCGCACGCCCAGCTGCCAGGCACAGGCCAGGGCGACGATCACCACCACCTGGCCGATCAGCCCGGCGGTCTTGGGCGACAGGCGATCGACCAACACGCCCATGGCAAAGCGCAGCAACGCGCCGGCCAGGATCGGCGTGGCCACCATCAGGCCACGTTGCTGTGCGGTCAGTTGCAGGTCGGCGGCAATCTGCACCGCCATCGGGCCGAGCAGGTACCAGACCATGAAACTCAGGTCGAAATACAAGAAGGCGGCGAACAGGGTGGGCACATGCCCGGATTTCCAGAAGCTCGTATTCATCGGACACCTCGTGGGGCGCACAACACAGGGCGGAAACGAAAAGACGCCGCTGCCCGGTCCACGGATGAGTGGCGGGGAGCGACGTCTTTGTCGGGGTCTGGGGGGCAACCGCCGTTGGCTACCCGGGGTTGCATGAGCAAGAGGCGGGCCAAGGTCTTGCCTAGCCCAGCAGCTCCGACATGGCGATGATCTGTTCCGCTACCTGGATCAGCTTCTGCTGGCGGCTCATGGCCTGGCGGCGCATCAGGGTGTAGGCCGCCTCCTCGTTGCAGTCCTTCATTTTCATCAGCAGGCCCTTGGCTTGTTCGATGCGCTTGCGCTCGGCCAGTTGCTGGTCGCGGGCCAGCAATTGCGCCTTCAGCGCCTGGTCGCTCTCGAAGCGGGCCATGGCCACGTCGAGGATCGGCTGCAGGCGCGTGGCCTGGATCCCCTCGACGATGTACGCGCTGACCCCAGCCTGGATCGCCTGGCGCATCACGTCGGGGTCGTGCTCGTCGGTGAACAGCACGATCGGGCGGGGGCGATCACGGCTGACCAGCACCACCTGCTCCATCACATCGCGGCCAGGTGACTCGGTATCGATCAGCACCACGTCCGGGTGCACCGTTTCGACACAGGCGGGCAGGTCGATGCTCAGGTTACCGGCCTCGATCACTTCGAAGCCGGCCTCGATCAGGGCCGCCTTGAGACGACCGACTTTCTTTTCGGTGTCGTCGATCAGCAGGATACGCAGCATGTTCGCCCCCTCAGTGACTGGCGCGGGCATCAGGCGCCGCGTCCAGGGCGTGCAGGGGGAAGCTGCGCGCATAGCCATGCGGGTCGCTGCCATCCCAGCGGCGGCGGTCGAGCAGCAGGCTGCTGCGCATGGGTGGGTCGGCGCAGGGCACGCCCAGTGCCGAGGCGGCCTCGCGGTAAAGGGCCAGCTGTTGCACCTGGCGGGCGACCCCGAGGTAGTCCGGGTCGTCACGCAGCAGGCCCCAGCGGCGGAACTGGGTCATGAACCACATGCCGTCGGACAGGTAGGGCAGGTTGGCCCGGCCTTGGTCGAACAGGCGCAGGCCATGGGGGTCGTGCCAGCGATGGCCGAGGCCATCCTGGTAGTCGCCGAGCAGGCGCGGCTCGATGCTGTCGACGGGGGTGTCAAGGTAGGCGCTGCCGCTGAGCAGTTGCGCGGTACTGCGGCGGTTCTCCTGGCTCTGCTCGATGAAGCGCGCGGCGGCGAGTACCGACTGGACCAGTGCCCGGGCGCTGTTGGGGTACTGTTCGACGAAACCGCGGGCGCAGGCCAGGACCTTTTCCGGGTGATCGGGCCAGATCGACTGGCTGGTGGCCAGGGTGAAGCCCTGGCCCTTGGCGAGCGCGTCCGCCGACCAGGGTTCGCCGACGCAGAAGCCGTCGATGCGCCCGGCCTGCAGGTGGGCGGCCATCTGCGCCGGGGGCACCACCATGCTGCTGACGTCACGCAATGGGTGGATACCCTGGCTGGCCAGCCAGTAGTAAAGCCACAGGGCATGGGTGCCGGTGGGAAAGGTCTGGGCGAAGGTCAGCCGTGCGCCTTGCTGGTGCACCAGCCGCGCCAGTGCCTCGGGGTTGGTCACGCCCTTGCGCTGCAGCGCGGGGGAGAGGTTGATGGCCTGGGCGTTCTGGTTCAGGCCCATAAGCACGGCCAGGGGGCTGGCGGGCACGCCGCCGATACCGAGGTGCACCGCGTACACCAGGCCATAGAGGCAGTGGGCAGCGTCGAGTTCGCCGCTGACCAGCTTGTCGCGCAGCCCGGCCCAGGAGGCCTGCCGGCGCAGGTTGAGGGTCAGGCCAAATGGCTGGGCGAAGCCCTGGGTGGCGGCGACTACTACCGAGGCGCAGTCGGTGAGGGCCATGAAACCGATGTCCAGGCTGGGTTTTTCCGGCGCGTCGCTGCCGTTGACCCAGGCCAGGGGCGTTGTCGGGAGGGCTGTGTTCACGGAGTTCCTCGGGTGTTCGCAAAGGGCTGCATACCACTGACATAGCAACCCATGTGCCATGGCCCTGTCGCCCCGGCGGCGCGCTGGCTATAATCGCCCCCTCACACACCGCGAGTCCGCCCGCCCATGTATACCCTGGCCCGCCAGCTGCTGTTCAAGCTCTCCCCGGAAACCTCCCACGACCTCTCGCTGGACCTGATCGGCGCCGGTGGCCGCCTCGGGCTCAACGGTCTGCTGTGCAAGCAGCCAGCGGCGTTGCCGGTGACGGTGATGGGCTTGAACTTCGCCAACCCGGTCGGCCTGGCCGCAGGCCTGGACAAGAATGGCGCGGCCATCGACGGTTTCGCCCAGCTGGGCTTCGGCTTTGTCGAGATCGGCACCGTGACGCCGCGCCCGCAGCCGGGCAACCCCAAGCCACGGCTGTTCCGCCTGCCTGAAGCCACGGCCATCATCAACCGCATGGGCTTCAACAACCTGGGTGTCGACCACTTGCTGGCACGTGTGCGCGCCTCGAAGTACACCGGGGTACTGGGCATCAACATCGGCAAGAACTTCGACACCCCGGTCGAGCGGGCCCAGGACGACTACCTGATCTGCCTGGAAAAGGTCTACAACGATGCCAGCTACATCACCGTCAACGTCAGCTCGCCGAATACCCCGGGCCTGCGTTCACTGCAGTTCGGCGACTCGCTCAAGCAACTGCTCGATGCCCTGGCCGAGCGCCGCGAACAGCTGGCCACGGCCAACGGCAAGCGCGTGCCATTGGCGATCAAGATCGCACCGGACATGAGCGACGAAGAGACCGCGCTGGTGGCCGCGGCGCTGCGCGAGTCGGGCATGGATGCGGTGATCGCCACCAATACCACCCTGGGCCGCGAAGGTGTCGAAGGTCTGCCGTTCGGTGGCGAGGCGGGTGGCCTGTCGGGTGCCCCGGTGCTGCAAAAGAGCACGCACACGGTGAAGGTGCTGGCGGGCGAGCTGGGCGGCAAGCTGCCGATCATCGCCGCTGGCGGCATTACCGAGGGGCGTCACGCGGCTGAGAAGATCGCCGCTGGGGCTAGCCTGGTGCAAATCTACTCGGGCTTCATCTACAAAGGCCCGGCGTTGATTCGTGAAGCAGTGGATGCAATTGCGGCGATGCCGCGCCAATGACTGAGTAAAAGCCCGCACCGGCAGCGATGGTTGAAAGATTCGAAGCATAAAAAAGGGGTCCCTCAAGGGACCCCCTGGGCCGCAGCCCGCCGCCCGGATAGGGCGCGCATGGTGACTCGAATTCAGTGTCCTCGTTCAGCCAACGGCGTGATTTTCGTTGAGTCTATGAATGCCAGCGGTGCCGGTCATGCCATCCCAGTTATCGCCGCGACCTTCGCGCCAGCCGTTGATCCAGGCTTGGCGTACAGAGGGTAGATTGAAGGGGCAAAGTTCGCGGGATTTGCCGGTGACTCCATACTGGTAG
Source organism: Pseudomonas sp. FG36 (assembly GCF_057809275.1). NCBI lineage: Bacteria > Pseudomonadati > Pseudomonadota > Gammaproteobacteria > Pseudomonadales > Pseudomonadaceae > Pseudomonas > Pseudomonas sp. FG36. Next base: position 5,497 of record NZ_JBMDJQ010000051.1, on the reverse strand, counting down.
CCACGTGAATATGCTCTTTCCAACGGATCACGCTTAAGTCTTCTCATAGGGTGTTGCCCTCACTTGTTGACTGTAATGTCCCGTCGGCCTCTCCGAGGCCGGGCAGAATCGTTCTGCCGGTTTGCGCCCGCTGCCGGCGTCGCGGGCTGAAAGTGCCGCCCCGTTGCGGTGCGGCCTGAGATCAGTTCTAACGAATGCGAGTCACAGTGTGAATGATCGATTTGTCATAAGGACGTAACCTTTCCGAGGGTGAGGGGATAAGTAAATAAATGCGACTCAACCTTGTTTGCCGTTGAGCCCGCCATGATCAGGGTTTAGTCAACGTTGACGTCAATTGGCCAGCGTTGCTCGCTGATGACAGTAATAATTGGTAATGCGACGAAGGGTCACATCTGATCCCTGGGTCCACGAAATTTTCACACTGCCCGACGATCAAAGCCTATTTCGCCTCTGCGCGAGGCATTGGTCTGCCGGGCGGCCAGGTCTTGCGAAAGCTTCGCAAGGCCACCCGGGCGCCTGCTGGAAAGGTGCCCGGGCAAACAGCGGCAGCCGATGCGTCGGCTTGCCATCTACCTAGCCAAGGGCTCTGGATTGCACATGTCGGACCGTTTCGAACTTTATCTCACCTGCCCCAAGGGTCTTGAAGGCCTGCTCGCCGAGGAGGCCCGCCAATTGGGCCTGAGCGAGGTGCGTGAACACACCTCGGCCATTCGCGGCGACGCCGATATGGAAACCGCCTATCGCCTGTGCCTGTGGTCGCGCCTGGCCAACCGGGTGCTGCTGGTGCTCAAGCGTTTTTCCATGAAGAACGCCGATGACCTCTATGACGGTGTGCATGCCCTGGATTGGGCCGATCACCTGGCGGCCGACGGTACGCTGGCGGTGGAGTTCAGCGGCCATGGTTCGGGTATCGACAACACCCACTTCGGCGCCCTGAAAGTGAAGGACGCCATCGTCGACAAGCTGCGTAACCGCGAAGGCCTGCGCCCGTCGGTGGAGAAGGTCGACCCGGATGTGCGCGTACACCTGCGCCTGGACCGTGGCGAGGCCATCCTGTCCCTCGACCTGTCCGGCCACAGCCTGCACCAGCGCGGCTATCGCCTGCAGCAGGGCGCGGCGCCATTGAAGGAAAACCTGGCAGCGGCGGTGCTGATCCGCTCGGGCTGGCCACGCATTGCGGCCGAGGGCGGCGCCCTGGCTGACCCGATGTGCGGTGTGGGCACTTTCCTGGTCGAGGCGGCGATGATCGCCGCCGACATCGCCCCCAACCTCAAGCGCGAGCGCTGGGGCTTCACGGCCTGGCTCGGGCACGTACCGGCGCTGTGGCGCAAGCTGCACGACGAGGCCCAGGCCCGTGCCCAGGTGGGCCTGGCCAAGCCACCGCTGTGGATTCGTGGCTACGAGGCCGATCCGCGGCTGATCCAGCCGGGGCGCAACAACGTCGAGCGCGCAGGCCTGGGTGACTGGGTGAAGATCTACCAGGGCGAGGTGGCGAGCTTCGAGCCGCGTCCGGACCAGAACCAGAAGGGCCTGGTGATCAGCAACCCGCCCTATGGCGAGCGCCTGGGTGATGAAGCCAGCCTGCTGTACCTCTACCAGAACCTCGGCGAGCGCCTGCGCCAGGCGTGCATGGGCTGGGACGCGGCGGTGTTCACCGGTGCGCCGGAGCTGGGCAAGCGCATGGGCATCCGCAGCCACAAGCAATACGCTTTCTGGAACGGCGCATTGCCGTGCAAGCTGCTGCTGTTCAAGGTCCAGCCGGATCAGTTCGTCACCGGTGATCGTCGCCAGGCCCAGTCCGAGGCGGGCGAGAACGAGCCGCGCCGCCAGGCGCCGGTGGCCAGCGAGCCGGCGCGCCTGTCGGAAGGCGCGCAGATGTTCGCCAATCGCCTGCAGAAGAACTTCAAGCAGCTGGGCAAGTGGGCCCGTCGCGAGAAAGTCGATTGCTACCGCGTGTACGATGCCGACATGCCCGAGTACGCCCTGGCTGTCGACCTGTATCACGACTGGGTACACGTGCAGGAATACGCCGCGCCCCGTTCGATCGATCCGGACAAGGCCCAGGCGCGCCTGCTCGACGCGCTGAGTGCAATTCCCCAAGCCCTGGGCGTCGATCCGCAGCGTGTGGTGCTCAAGCGCCGGGAACGCCAGACCGGCACTCGCCAGTACGAACGCCAGGCCACCGAAGGACGCTTCCAGGAAGTCAGCGAAGGTGGCGTCAAGCTGCTGGTCAACCTCACCGACTACCTCGACACCGGCCTGTTCCTCGACCATCGCCCGATGCGCCTGCGTATCCAGCGCGAGGCGGCGGGCAAGCGCTTCCTCAACCTGTTCTGCTACACCGCCACGGCCAGCGTGCACGCAGCCAAGGGCGGCGCGCGCAGCACCACCAGCGTCGACCTGTCGAAGACCTACCTGGACTGGGCGCGGCGCAACCTGTCGCTCAACGGCTTCTCCGAGCGCAACCGCCTGGAGCAGGGCGATGTCATGGCCTGGCTGGAGAACGCCCAGGACAGCTACGACCTGATCTTCATCGACCCGCCGACCTTCTCCAACTCCAAGCGCATGGAAGGGGTGTTCGACGTGCAGCGCGACCATGTGCAGTTGCTCGACCTGGCCATGGCGCGCCTGGCACCGGGTGGTGTGCTGTACTTCTCCAACAACTTCCGCAAGTTCCAGCTCGACGAGCACCTGGCGACGCGGTATGCGGTGGAGGAAATCAGCGCCCAGACCCTGGACCCTGACTTCGCTCGCAACAACCGCATCCATCGCGCCTGGCAGCTGCGTTTGCGCTGAGCCGACGAGGTACATGGCGTGGCCACTGGCCAGCGGCTATAAAGCAGGACAGGGCGGGACAATACGCAGGACGCTGACGTTGCTGAGAGTCCTCTATGTCGAACCCAGGCGTACCTGCGAAGCCGCTTGGCCTGTTCGGTGACGAGCTGTCGGCCTGGGGCGTGGCCCTGGCGGCGCTGGTCGCCGGGGCGCTGCTCACGGCCGCGCTGGCCATTGCCACGCAGACCTTCTTCAAGCAGCAACTGCGCCAGCGCTTCGAGCTGCTGGCCAGTGAGCGCTACAGCCGCATCGCCGAACGTTTCGAGGAGCAGGAGCAGCGCCTGGACGGTCTGCGCCGCTTCTTCGCCTACTCCAGTGAAATCACACCCTACGAGTTCGATGGCTATGCCCGTCCATTGCTGCATCGCACCCAGGCCTATTCCTGGGCGCCGCGGGTAGCGTCCGGGCAGCGCGCGGCGTTCGAACAGCAGGCCAGCGCCTTGCTGGGGCAGCCTTACCAGATCCGTGACCTGGACGCCCAGGGGCGCTGGCAGGCGGCAGCGATGCGCGATCACTACTATCCGGTGCTGTACACCCAGGCGGCGAGCCGACAGGCCCAGCCCTACGGCTTCGACCTGGGCGGGCAAGCGCTGCGCGCCGCGACCCTGGCCCGGGCCTCGGGCCCTGGCAGCATGGCGGTGTCCGCGCCGCTGGACATGATCAATGTCGAGCCGGCCTACACCCGCGGCTTGCTGATGGTCGCCCCGGTGTTCTCCGATGATGCGCCGGCGAGCGAGTTGCCCCGAGGTTATGTGATGGCCTTGCTAAGCCTGCACCAGTTGATAGCCGAGAGCCTGCCGACCGTGGCCGACGACAACCTGGTGGTGCGTATCCTCGACCTGTCCACCGAGGGCGGCCACGAGGTGCTGTTCGACTCGGGCATGCCGCCGGCGCGCATGGGCCTTGCCAGCAGTCACCTGCTGCACCTGGCCGATCATCACTACCAGCTTGATATTCGCCCCAGCCTGGGCTTTCTCTTGGCCAACCGGTCATCTGCGGTGCCAGTCGTGGCATTGCTGGGTGGCCTGCTGAGCGTACTGCTGGCGCTGCTGCTCTACAGCCTGTTCAGCCAGCGTCAACGTGCCCTGGGCCTGGTAGCCCGGCGTACCGCCGAGTTGCGTGTCAGCGAGCAGTCGTTGCGCGAGACCCACAACCAGCTGCGCAGCGTGCTCGATGCCGCGACCCAGGTCGCGATCATCGCCACCAGCCTGCGCGGGGTGATCGGCACGTTCAATGCCGGCGCCGAACGCATGCTGGGTTATTCGGCCGGGGAAGCGCTGGGCCAGCTGCGGCTGGGGGACCTGGTGTTGCCCGAAGAGCTGCATCAGCGTGCCCATGCCTTGAGCGTGCGATTTGGTCGCGAGGTCGGCGCCGGCCAGGCGATGTTCGCCGAAACGGTGCAGGAGGGTGGCGCGCAGCCGGCGGACTGGACGCTGGTGCGCAAGGACGGCAGTCATCTGCTGGCCAAAATGCTGGTGACGGCGGTGCTGGATGAGCAGGGCTTGTGGGTGGGTTACCTGGCGATCTGCATCGATGTCACCGAGCGGCGGCGGGTCCACGAAGCCCTGGCGGCTCGCGACCGGCTGCTGGAAAAACTTAGCGCCGAGGTGCCTGGCGGGATCTACCAGTACCGCCTGGATGCCGATGGCCACTCCTGTTTTCCCTACGCCAGCCAAGGGCTGCACGACATCTACGAGGTGGACCTGGCGGTGCTGCGCGAGGATGCCACGGCGGTGTTCGAGCGTATTCACCCTGACGACCTGGAGCGGGTACGACGTTCGGTGCGGTATTCCGCCGAGCACCTTGCGCCGTGGCGCGAGGAGTATCGGGTGTGCCTGCCGCAAGCGGGGCTGCGCTGGGTGCGTGGGGAGGCTACGCCGGAGATCGGCGAGCACGGCAGCACGCTGTGGCATGGCTACCTGACGGACATCTCGGATCTCAAGCGGGTCGAGGAAGAGCTACGCGCATTGTCGGTGACCGACGCCCTGACCGGCATCTACAACCGACGCTATTTCCAGGAGCGGCTGCGCAATGAACTGGATCGGGCACAGCGCGAAGGTCTGGACCTGGCGGTGATCATGCTGGATATCGACCATTTCAAGCGTATCAACGATCAGTTCGGGCACGCGGTTGGGGATCATGTGTTGCGCAATCTTTGCCAGCGGATCGCGCATCGGCTGCGGCGCACCGATGTGTTCTGTCGCTTGGGCGGGGAGGAGTTCATGGTGCTGTGCCCCGGGAGCAATGCCGAGCAGGCGCGGATGCTGGCGCAGGAGTTGTGGCAGGGGGTGCGCAGTGTGCCAGTGGAGGGCGTTGGGCGGGTCACGGCGAGTTTCGGGGTGGCGGGGTGGCGGGCGGGGGAGGGGGCGGATGCGTTGTTGTTGCGGGCGGATGCTGGGGTATATGTGGCCAAGCAGGGGGGGAGGGATCGGGTTGAGGGGGAGTTGTTGTCTTGACATGGGTTTGATGTTCTTGTTGATTGGTGAGTATTATTTGGTGTTGGTTTTGAAGTTGTATGCGAATTTAGTTTATATTGCGTCGCGTCGGTGCATTGTCATCTTTTCAATTGATTAATCTTCAAGTTCTGCTCTTGCTCTTGCTCTTGCTCGGCGTTTTTCAAGGTGGTTGTCGCGTCTGACCTCTAAGTCATGCTGCTTGCTTA
>NZ_JBMDJQ010000050.1:0-32730 GCF_057809275.1 Pseudomonas sp. FG36 | reverse complement strand
CATCCATGCCCGTCACCTCCCTCCGCAAGACCTGCGTTCGGCCTCCTGAAGTCGCAATTTGTGTCGCCTGAACTATCGCGCACTTAGAAGCAAAAGCAGAGCAAGAGCAAGCAAGGCTTCGGAATAACGGCTATATGACTACAGTTACAGTCCTGCCAGAACAATTCTGAATATAGTGGCTACGCCGCAAAAATCCGCTATTGCTGATCATTGTAATGAAACTTCGGCATCTCCCAATGAAACCGAATCGCCAACAACCGCACCAGAAAACCACCAAACAGTGTCAGCAGCATGGCCTGCTCCGCCGGCACCTTGAAGTAAACGCACCCCAGATAGAACCAAGCCGCCGCGAACGAAACACTGGCATACAGCTCACGCCGAAACACCAACGGAATATCGTTGCAGAAGATGTCCCGAAGGATGCCGCCAAACACCCCAGTAATCACCCCGCTGATGGAGGCGACAAGGAACCCCTGCCCCATCTCCAGCGCGGTCATGCAGCCGATCAGGGTGAACGCCACGAGACCCAGGGCGTCGAGCACCAGGAACAGCGACCGCAGATGGCGCATCAAGGGCGCGATGAAGATGGTCAGCAGCGCCGCGAAGCTGGTCAGCACCAGGTACTCGGGATGCTTCACCCAGGTCAGCGGGTAGTGCCCGAGCAGCACGTCACGCACCGAACCACCACCCAGCGCGGTGACGCAGGCGATCAGCACCACGCCAAACCAGTCCATGCCGCGGCGGCCAGCGGACAGGGCGCCGGTCATGGCTTCGGCGGTGATGGCGATGAGATAGAGCATCAGCAACATGGTGCAGGTCCGTGCGGGAAAGGCGCGCAGTCTACCCAGTCACGCGGGGCACCAAAAGGGGCGCGCCGACGATCATCGGCGCACAAGGTCAGACCTTGATGAAATGCTCACGGTAGTGACGCAGTTCGCCAATCGACTCACGAATATCATCCAGCGCCAAATGGGTGTTGCCCTTCTTGAAGCTGTCACGCACTTCCGGCGCCCAGCGCGCGGCCAGCTCCTTGAGCGTGGACACATCGAGGTTGCGATAGTGGAAGTAGTTTTCCAGCTCGCGCATGTGGCGATAGAGGAAACGGCGGTCCTGGCAGATACTGTTGCCACAGATCGGCGACTTGCCCTTCGGCACCCACTGCTCGAGGAAGGCGATAGTCTGCGCCTCGGCCTCGGCCATGCTCACCTTGCTCTCGCGCACGCGCTGGGTCAGGCCCGAGGCGCCATGGGTGCGGGTGTTCCACTCGTCCATGCGCGCCAGCACTTCGTCGCTGTGGTGGATGGCGATCACCGGGCCTTCAGCCAGGGTGTTCAGCTCGCTATCGGTGACGATGGTGGCCATCTCGATGATGACGTCGTTGTCCGGATCCAGGCCGGTCATCTCCAGATCGATCCAGATCAGGTTCTGTGGATTTTGCATGAAAGGCTCCTCGAATAGGCCGTCATATTAGCCTAGCGAACGGGTGTTGGGCGCGCCGTGCTAAACTGCCTGCCGTTTTCTTTCTGCCCCGCCGACACGGAACCTTCATGGCCAAACGCCAGCTCAACCGCCGCCAGAACTGGCGCATCGAAAAGATCCAGGGTGAACGCGCCGCTCGCGCCGCCAAACGCGAGCAGCATGTATTGCAGGAACTGGAGGGTGGCGACCTGGGGCCGGAGCAACTGGGCCTGGTGATTGCCCACTTCGGCGTGCAGGTCGAGGTCGAGGCCCAGGACGGCGAGGCCGCGGGCCAGGTGTTCCGCTGCCACCTGCGGGCCAACCTGCCGGCACTGGTGACCGGCGACCGTGTGGTCTGGCGCGCCGGCAACCAGGGCATCGGCGTGATCGTCGCGCAGATGCCGCGCAGCACCGAGCTGTGCCGGCCGAACAACCATGGCCAGCTCAAGCCGGTGGCAGCCAACGTCGACCTGATCGTCATTGTCTTCGCCCCTGCGCCCGAACCGCACCCCAACCTGATCGACCGTTACCTGGTCGCCGCCGAGCATGCCGGGATCCGCCCGCTGCTGCTGCTGAACAAGGCCGACCTGATCAACGACGAGAACGCCCCGACCCTCAACGCCATGCTCGAGGTCTACCGTGGCCTGGGCTACCCGCTGCTGGAAGTCTCGGCGCACCAGGGCGATGGCATGCAACGCTTGCAGCAGACGCTCGATGGTCATATCAGCGTGTTCGTCGGCCAGTCGGGCGTGGGCAAGTCCTCGCTGGTCAACAGCCTGCTGCCTGATGCAGGCACCCGTGTCGGCGACCTGTCGGAATGGTCCGGCCAGGGCACCCACACCACCACCACCGCGCGCCTCTACCACTTCCCCAATGGCGGTGACCTGATCGACTCGCCGGGCATCCGTGAATTCGGCCTGGGCCATGTCAGCCGTGACGATGTCGAGGATGGCTTCATCGAATTCCGCGAACTGATCGGCAACTGCCGCTTCCGCGACTGCAAGCATGACCGCGAGCCTGGCTGTGCGCTGCTCAAGGCCCTGGAAGACGGCAGCGTTACGCAACAGCGAATGAACAGCTACCGCTCGATCATTGCCAGCTTGCCGGAAGACACCTATTAAGGTGGCGGCAAGCACGCTAGCATCGTAGGAAATTTTACCGGAGCAGGTAGGACCGCTCCGGTTTCGCGGTCACCTATTGTCCCTTCCGCTGCTTTCCCTGATGGTCATGGCCTTGTCGTCGGTATTGATCAGGGAGGGCAGCACAGATGCCGGTATTCATCAGTTACCACCAGAACGAACGGCTCGATGCCTTCATCCTGAACGAGCGTCTGCTACTAGAAGGCATTCCCACCCAACTCGTCCCCTTCGACAGTGAAGGGCAGACCCACGACGACCTGCATGGCAGCTTTTGCCAACACATGGCCGATGCCACTCACTGGATCGGCGTGCTCTGCGAGGCCCATGCCGAAGACTGGTGGACGGCCTGGCTGCTGGGCGCAGCGGCCATGGCGCATCGACGGGTGACTTTCTACCATGCTGGCTCGACTGACCTGCCGCAGCGGTTGGGCAAGTGGCCAGTAATGCGGGAACGAGAGCATATAGATCTGTTCGTGCGCGCCTACCATGACGAGCAGACCTTTGGCCGGGCCATGGCTTCGCCGGCCGGGGGTGGCGTAGTGTCGGACAGGGACAACGCGGATTTCTTCCATGCCGACCTCAAGGCCAAGATCAGGCGGGGGTTCTGAATGCATCGGGGCCGCAAAGCGACCCCTGTCACTTACTGGTCTTTGGCCTCATCCATCTTCAACACGCCATCCTCGAAGATGTTCAGCTTCTGACGCAGCTCGCGCGGCTGCATCGGTGTATCGCCCGGCGTCGCGGCCGCACCTGGCGCAGCGCCCGCAGGCGGTGCTTCAGCGGCAGGCGGCGCAGCGTCCGGCTTGCCCTGCTCACCCTCGATATCGCGTTGCGCCTTCTTGGTGAGGACGATGATGTCGATACGGCGGTTGACCGGGTTGAACGGGTTGGCACGGTCGAACAGCGACGACGATGCATAACCGACCACGCGGGCCACCTGCTCATCCGGATAGCCACCGGCGACCAATGCTCGACGCGCCGCGTTGGCGCGGTTGGCCGACAGCTCCCAGTTGCCGAAATCGCCGGTGCCGGAGTACGGCTTGGCATCGGTATGGCCACTGATGCTGATCTTGTTCGGCACCGCCTTGATGGTGTCGGCCATGGCCAGCAGGATGTCTTCGAAATACGGCTGCAGGCGTGCGCTGCCCAGGTCGAACATCGGCCGGTTCTCGGCGTCCATGATCTGGATACGCAGACCGTCCTGGGTGATCTCGAACAGGATCTGGTCCTTGAACTTCTGCAACTGCGGGTTTTCCTCGACCTTGTTCTGCAACTCTTGCAGCAGCAGCTCGAGGCGCTCGCGCTCGACCTGCTCGGCCATGGTCTCGACCTTGTCCTTGTCCAGTTGCAGGCTGGTATCCGGCGTCGGCTCGGACTTCACTTCCGGGTTGATGGTCTTTTCCGGCGCCAGTTCTGGCGAACCACCCAGATCGATGATGTAGGGCGTACCGCTTTCGGAGAAACCGATCGGGTCCTTGAAGTAACCGGCAATGGCGATCTTCTGCTCGGGCGTGGCGGTCGACAGCAACCACAGCACCAGGAAGAACGCCATCATCGCCGTGGCGAAGTCGGCGAAGGCGATTTTCCAGGCGCCGCCGTGATGGCCGTCGCCGAAGCGCTTGACGCGCTTGACGATGATGGGCTGATTGTTCTCCATGGCTTAGCGACCGCGTACTGCTTGTTCCAGCTCGGCGAAGCTCGGGCGGTGCGCCGGGTACAGCACCTTGCGACCGAACTCGACCGCCAGCGACGGCGGCATGCCGGAAGCCGAGGCCACCAGCGAGGCCTTGATCGCCTCGTAGACGTTCAGCTCTTCCTTGGCATCGTGGCGCAGGGCGTTGGCCAATGGGCCGAAGAAGCCGTAGGCAGCAAGAATACCGAAGAAGGTACCGACCAACGCCGCACCAACGTGCAGGCCGATGGACTTCTGGTCACCGTCACCCAGCGAGGCCATGGTCACCACGATACCCAGTACCGCCGCGACGATACCGAAGCCAGGCATGCCGTCGGCGATCCCGGTCACTGCGTGGGACGGGTGCTCGAGCTCTTCCTTCATGCTCAGCAGTTCCATGTCGAACAGGCCTTCGAGCTCGTGGGGCGCCATGTTGCCGGTGGACATGATCCGCAGGTAGTCGCAGATGAACGCGGTCATGCGCTCGTCGCCCAGCACCGCCGGGTACTTGGCGAAGATCGGGCTGGCTGCGGCATCCTCGATGTCGCCTTCGATCGCCATCATGCCTTCACGACGGCTCTTGTTGAGGATCTCGTACACCAGGCCCAGCACTTCCAGGTAGAAGGTGTGGGTGAAACGGGTGCCGAACATCTTCAGCGACTTCTTGATTACATGCATGGTCATGTAACCAGGGTTGGCCTGGAGGAACGCACCAAAGGCCGCGCCGCCGATGATCAGCACTTCGAACGGCTGGATCAGTGCCGCGATCTTGCCGTGGGAAAGCACGTAGCCGCCGAGCACGCTCGCGAATACGACGATGATGCCGATAATTTTAGCCATAAGTTGGAAGCACTTGCTGTCGTGGTCAGGATAGGGAACGGAAGCTTGAAAACTCTTCTTCTACTTATCGGCAGAACTGCGCCAGACTATAGCCACTCATTGCGAAAAGCCAGTTCGGACTGATGTCAATATGCCAATTGAAACCAAGGTGCCAAGTCAGGCGCCGTCGAGTCTAGAGGCCTGGATCAAGCTGCTCGACGGGGTCCGCGTACCGGTGCCGAAAGAGAGCCATGATCGCGTGCTGCAGGCCATCAACGACAGCCGTCGCTCCCTGCGCGATATCGCCGAACTGATGCAGGACAGCCCCGCGCTGGTGCTCTGCGTGCTACGCGAGGCCAACCACCCGGCCAACGCCAGCCAGGCCGAACCGGCCGAGAGCCTGGAAATAGCCCTTAACCGCCTTGGCCTGGCCCGCGTCAGCCAACTGCTGGCACGCCTGCCATCGCTGCCGGCCGACGAGATCCCGCCGGTGCTGCGCCAGTTCCTGCTGATCAGCCAGCATGCCACCCAGCAGGCCAACGGCCTGTTCGCCAGCCGCCTGGCGCGCCTGTGGCAGGAAATCCACTGGGGCAGCCTGTTGTTCCTCTCGCCCCTGTGGCCCCTGGCCCTGGCCTACCCCAAGCTGCTGGACACCTGGGAACTGCGAGTTATCCACAAGGGCGAGGACGCTGCTGAAGTCGAGAAGCAACTGTTTGGCGTGCGCATCATGCAATTGTGCCAGGCCATGGCCGAGCACTGGCGCCTGCCCGAATGGGTGACCCAGGGTTACCGCCTGCTGATGGACGAGCGCGAACAGCTGGCGCAGGTACTGAACATCGCCCGCGAACAGGACCCGCTGGTCCAGCAACAGCGCCTGGACGAAGAGCCTGCCCTGCGCCGCTGGTTCAACCAACCCCCGAATACAGTGCTGCTGGCAAACGGCCTTGCCCTGGCCGCCCAGGTTGGCTGGGACAATCCGCATTTGCTGCGCTGGCAGCTGCTTACCGCCCTTTATCTGCAGACCACGCTGGACGATGTCCAGCAGCAGGTTCACCAGCAGGCCGCGGCCAGTGCCCGCCATCACGCCCGGCATGCCCTGTTCCACCCAGCCGAGGCGCTGATCTGGCCTTGGCACCAGCGCCGTCCGCACCCGGACATGCTCACGCCGCCACCGCCCAGCACCGAGGACCTTGGCCGCTGGCGCACGCTGTGCCAGGAACTGCTCGCCCAGCCGAGCCCGTTCAGCAACACCGTGCACCTGGCCACCCAGGCCCGCGAAGCGCTGCTGGCGTGCGGCATGCAGCGCCTGATGCTGCTGAGCCTGGACAAGGCCACCGACTACCTGCGGGTGCAGCAGACTGCGGGCCTGCCCAAGGAAGCCGGCGTCATTGCGTTGCCGATCGCGCAGAACAAGCTCCTGCAGAAACTGATGAGCAAGGCCGGGCAATTGCGCCTGACGCCCGAGAATCACGCCCAGTTCACCGCGCTGCTGCCAGCGCCACTGCGCGCATTCTTCCGCAGCGAACACCTGCTGCTGCGCTCGCTGGCGGTCGGCGACCAGGTGCTGATGCTGGCGGTGGCGGACCAGGACGGCAAACCGCTGGCCGATGTCAGCGTGCAGGCATTCGGTAAAACCGTGCAATGCATCGAGCGCGCCCTGGCCCTCTTCGGCAACCGCCATTCATGATTGCCTTGCGCTACAATCGCCCCCTTTGCACCCTGGAGACCGTGGATGACTGACTTTTCCGGCTTGCCCCTGGTGATCGAAGCCGAGGACCTGCTGCCGCGCCTGGAATCGCCGCAACTGATCCTGGTCGACCTGACCAGCGCCAACCGCTATGGCAGCGGCCACATCCCCGGGGCACGCTTCGTCGATCCCAAGCGCACCCAGCTGGGGCAACCACCGGCGCCTGGCCTGCTGCCGGCACGCGCCGACCTGGAAAAGCTGTTCGCCGAACTCGGTCATCGCGACGATGCGGTCTATGTGGTCTACGACGACGAAGGCGGCGGCTGGGCCGGCCGTTTCATCTGGTTGCTCGACGTGATTGGCCACCAGCGCTATCACTACCTGAACGGCGGCATACAGGCCTGGCCGGCAGACAAATTGTCCACCGAAGTGCCCGCCACCATGGGCGGGGCGGTGAACCTGCGACTGCACCCGGAGCCCACCGCCACCCGCGAATACCTGCAAAGCCGCCTGGGCGCCGCCGACCTGGTCATCTGGGACGCCCGCGGGCCACTGGAATACAGCGGCGAGAAAGTGCTGGCCGCCAAAGGCGGGCATATTCCCGGCGCGATCAACTTCGAGTGGACCGCCGGCATGGACCTCAACGACCACCTGCGCATCCGCAAGGACATCGCCGAAGTCCTGCAAAACCTGGGCATCACCCCCGACAAGGAAGTGATCACCCACTGCCAGACCCACCACCGCTCCGGCTTCACCTACCTCGTGGCCAAGGCCCTCGGCTATCCACGGGTGAAGGGCTATGCCGGTTCCTGGGGCGAATGGGGCAACCACCCCGACACGCCCGTCGAAGTTTAAGGACGCTCAATGAAATCCCGCTTGTTCATCATCAGCCAGTACCTGCTGCCGCACCACCTGCTGTCGCGGCTGGCCGGCTGCGTCGCCGAGTGCCGCGCACGCTGGTTCAAGAACGCCTTCACCGCCTGGTTCGCCAAGCGCTACCAGGTGAACATGTCCGAGGCACTGGTCGAAGACCTCAGCGCCTACGAGCACTTCAACGCCTTCTTCACCCGTGCCCTCAAGCCCGGTGCCCGCCCGCTGGACGAAACCCCCGGCGCGATCCTCTGCCCGGCCGACGGCGCGGTCAGCCAGCTCGGCCCGATCGAGCACGGCCGCATCTTCCAGGCCAAGGGCCACGGCTACAGCGCCCTGGAGCTGCTGGGCGGCGACCCGGCCCTGGCCGCGCCGTTCATGGGCGGCGAGTTCGCCACCATCTACCTGTCGCCCAAGGACTACCACCGCGTGCACATGCCGCTGGCCGGCACCCTGCGCGAGATGGTCTATGTGCCGGGCCGGCTGTTCTCGGTCAACCAGACCACCGCAGAGAACGTACCGGAGCTGTTCGCCCGTAACGAGCGCGTGGTCTGCCTGTTCGACACCGAGCGCGGGCCGATGGCCGTGGTGCTGGTCGGCGCGATGATCGTCGCCTCGATCGAGACCGTCTGGGCCGGCCTGGTCACGCCGCCGAAGCGCGAGCTGAAGACCTTCCGCTATGACGACGCCAGCCGTGCGCCGATCCATCTGGAGAAAGGCGCCGAGCTGGGTCGCTTCAAGCTGGGTTCCACCGCCATCGTGCTGTTCGGGCCAGAGCAGGTGAAGTGGGCCGAGAGCCTCGGTGCCGGCTCCGCCGTGCGCATGGGTGAGCTGCTGGCGCAGCCAGCCCAGGTCTGACCGATCCGGTAAGCAAAAGGCCCTGCATGATTCACATCATGCAGGGCCTTTTTATAGGGCCGGCTTTGCAGCCCCAGGGCTCAAGATCAACCGCGTGCTTCGCGATCGCGTACGCCGAGCAGGTACAGCACACCATCCAGGCCCAGGGTCGAGATCGCCTGCTTGGCCGACTGACGCACCAGCGGCTTGGCGCGGAACGCCACACCCAGGCCGGCCAGGGACAGCATCGGCAGGTCGTTGGCGCCATCGCCGACGGCAATGGTCTGCTCGAGTTGCAGACCTTCTTCACTGGCCAGCTGCTGCAACAGATCGGCCTTGCGCTGCGCATCGACGATCGGCTCGACGGCCACGCCGGTGACCTTGCCGTCGACTACCTCCAGCTCGTTGGCGAATACATAGTCGATGCCAAGGCGCGCCTGTACCTGCTTGGCGAAGTAGGTGAAGCCGCCGGAAAGAATCGCCGTCTTGTAGCCCAGGCGCTTGAGCTCGGCGAACAGGTGCTCGGCACCCTCGGTCAAGCGCAGCGAGGCGCCAATCTGGTCCAGTACGCCCACGTCCAGGCCCTTGAGCAGCGCCATGCGCTCTTTGAAGCTGGCGCGGAAATCCAGCTCGCCACGCATCGCGCGCTCGGTGATCGCCGCCACCTGTTCACCGACACCGGCAGCCTTCGCCAGCTCGTCGATGACTTCGGCCTCGATCAGCGTCGAGTCCATGTCGAACACCGCCAGGCGGCGGTTGCGGCGGAACAGGTCGTCACGCTGGAAGGCGATGTCGATGTTCAGCTCTTCGGACAGGGCGAAGAAGTCGGCGCGCAGGGCCTGGGCGTCGCTGGCTTCGCCACGCACGGAGATTTCCAGCGCGGACTTGCCCTTCTCGACCTGGGCATCCAGCGCCACGCGGGCCGACAGGCGCTCGATGCGCTCGATGGTCAGGCCGTACTGGCTGATGATGGCGCTGACTCGCTGCAACTGTTGTGGCGTGACCCGGCGGCTGAGCAGGGTGACGATGTGGCGGGCCTCGCCCTGGCTGTCGGCCCAGTGCTGGTAGTCGGCCTCGGAGATCGGCGTGTAGCGCGCCTGCAGGTTCAGCTCATGGGCCTTGGCCTGTACGCTCTGCAGCAGCGCGGTGGCCACCTCGTTATCTGGGATGTCTACCAGGATGCCGAACGACAGCGTGCCGTGCATGACCGCAAGGCCGATGTCGAGAATGTTCACACCGCCCTGGAGCAGGACGCCGGTGATGGCCGCGGTAAGACCTGGACGGTCTTCACCAGTGATGTTGATCAGGACGATTTCGCGCAAGACCGGGCTCCAACTCGATGAAAAATGCGCATTCTACCGATTTTCCATGACCATCGGGCGCCAACGCTACTTTGCCGACAAAACACGTATCGCTATACTGCCCAGCAACTTTCTCGCCATGAAGAGCCGCGCTCTGTGAACCGGCCCACGCCCGTTAAACCCGATAACTTCTTCCTGATGATCTACCGAGCCCTCAGCCAGCGCCGAATCCCACTGGCCCTGCGCATTGCCAGCCATAACATCTTCCTGGTGGCCCTGGCCCTGGTGATCTATGCCTGCGTGATGGGTTTGCAGTTCAAGCAGGCCATGCACGAGCAGGCCGATGCCGTTGGCCAGAGCCTGACCACGCAAACGGCCACATCGGCCACCGAGCTGCTGGTGTCCAACGACATCCTCAGCCTCAACGTGCTGCTCGGCAACCTGGTGAAGAACCCGCTGGTGGCTCATGCCGCCATCTACAGCGTGGACAACCGCATCCTCGCCGAGGCCGGCCAGCGCCCACGCAATAGCTTGCTGGGCGAAACCGAAGGGGTCTACCAGACCAAGATCACCTTCCAGGACGTGACCGCCGGCCAGTTGCGCATCAGCCTGGACATGAGCCAGTTCCAGCAACCGATGCTGATCAGCCTGCAGAGCATGGGCATCCTTGCCGCGATCCTGTTGGCCCTGGCACTGACCCTCAGCCTGCGCCTGGGTCGTTTCATCTCCACCCCGCTGCTGCAACTGCGCGTCTGGTTGCGTGATCCGCACCCCTACACACCGGGCATCGACCGCCAAGACGAAATCGGCGATCTGGCCCGCCAGCTGCACGCTCGTCTCGCCCCGCCGCCACCACCGGAGCCGGAGGACGAGGACGAGGACGAGGCAGACGATTTCGATGAAGTGTCCGCTCCCAAGGCCGCGCCACGCACGAAGGTCGCGGCGCAGACACTCGATCACGACGAAGACGATGACGCCTTCGCCGATCTGATGGATGAACAGAGCGCCCCGGCCAAACCGGTCATCGTCGAGTCCGACGAACCGCAGCACAGTGCCGTGCTGGCCGTGCAGCTGGGCTCCCAGGAGCAACTGCGCCGCCTGCCGCGCACCCGCCTGACCGAATTGCTGGAGCGCTACCGCGACTGCCTGGACCAGGCCGCCTCGCTGTACGAAGGTGAGGTCCATACCCTGAACGACGGCAGTACCCTGCTGCTGTTCCACAGCCGCGACAGCGGCGAGGACTACCTCACCAACGCAATCTGCTGTGGCGAGCTGCTGCGCGCCCTGGGCCACGCCCTGCAGATCGAGGTGGCCGACAGCGGTATCACCCTGCAACTGCAGCTGGGCCTGGTGCTGGCCGACGACCTGCAAGGCATGGATCAAGTCGACTTGCTGATGACCGAACAGGCTCAGGACGCGCTGGCCCTGTCGCAGCACAGCCGCAATCTGCTGCTGGTGGAGCGGCGCATCAGCGATGATGCCCTGGTGCGCCAGCGTGCGCGTATTCGGCCGATCGCCAGCCCGGAGGGCGCGTGCTGTGTCGAGCGCCTGATGGAGCCTTACCCGTCCATGCTGGAGCGCCAACTGGCGCGGATGCACGAACGCCGCGCCTGACCTGAAACACGCCTGGGGCTGCGGCGCAGCCCTTTCGCCGGCAAGCCGGCTCCCACAGGTACATGGTCTGCTCATTGTGGGAGGCGGCTTGTCATAGCGACGAACTGCGGCGAAAGGGGCGCAAAGCGCCCCCAGCACTCTCAAGGCCACAAAAAAGCCCGCATCGCTGCGGGCTTTTTCATGTCTGCCATATCAGAAGCGGAACACTTCCATATCGGTACGAATCGGTGAAGCCATCGGAATCTTCGGCTTCTCCGGCTCTTTCTTCACCTGCACCGGCGCGGCCGGCTTGCGTGGCGCTTCCTCGGCGATGGCCGGCTGGTTGGCCAGCGGCTTGACCGTAGTGCTCAGCTGTTCGACCAGCTTCTGCAGCAATTGCCCCTGGGCTTGAACCTGCGCCGACTCGCTGCCCGCATGGGGCTGTTCGAGGTGGACGATACGGTTGTCACGCACCTGGCCACGGCGGTCCAGCACGCGCCACTGCGCATCGAGGATCGCCGGCTGGTTCTTGCCCGAGTCCAGGCGGGTAATCGACAGCAGCACCTGCACGTCCGGCGTGAAGCCGGCACTTGCCGGCGCCAGCACCACGCGTTGGCTGTCCAGGCGCCAGGCCAGCTGACGTACCAGCAACTGGTCGATATCCGACGAAAGGCTGCCGGCCCAGCGACCGTCGGTCGCCGCAGTCAGGCTGCCGTCGGTCTGACGCTGCAAAAAGGTTTCGCGTTGCAGGTAGTCGGCCACCGATACCGGGCCAAGCACCACCGCCATGCCCGCAGCCTGGGTCGGCTGGCCGGGATCACCGCTGTCGAGCTGATACAGGGCAACCGGCTGGTGCATGCTGCACCCGCTCAGGCCCAGCAAGCCAGTCATCAGCAGCGCAAATGGAAGGCGCAGAAATTTCATTCATCCCATCCAGGCGGTCGTCACCAGACTGACCGCAGTGATACTCATGTAGATTCATCCGGGCACTCGGCCACGCCGGCGCCAACGAGGGCCCTATCATCCGCGAAATAGTCGCCCGACTCCAGCATTTCCGCCCGAAGCGGCGTCGAAAACGCCGCAACAGACGGCCCATCCACTCAAGCCGGGGTTTCCACCAGCAACCCATCGACGCGCTGGAAACCACGTGGCAATTTGCTACCACGGCGACCCCGCTCGCCCTTGTAGTGCTCGAGATCATCCGGCTTGAGCGAAAGGGTACGCTTGCCAGCTTGCAATACAAGAGTCGAGCCCTCGCTGATCACCGCAAGATCGGTCACGTACTCCTCGCGGCTGGCCACCCGGTCACCCGGCACGCCGATGATCTTGTTGCCCTTGCCTTTACCCAGCTGCGGCAGGTCGGCAACCTTGAACACCAGCAGGCGACCCTCGGTGGTCACCGCTGCGAGCCAGTCCTGCTCGCGATCGGCCACCGGACGCAGGGTCATCACCTTGGCGCCGTTGGGCAGGCTGAGCAGGCCCTTGCCGGCCTTGTTCTTGGCCTGCAGGTCCTCGCCCTTGACCACGAAACCGTAGCCGGCGTCGGAGGCCACAACGTACAAGGCATCGTCTTCCGGCAGCAGCACGCACTCGAAGGTGGCGCCCGGTGGCGGGGTCAGGCGGCCGGTCAGCGGCTCGCCCTGGCCACGGGCCGACGGCAGGCTGTGGGCGGCCAACGAGTAGCTGCGGCCGGTGGAGTCGATGAGCACGGCAAACTGATTGGAACGTCCGGCGGCGGCGGCCTTGAAGCCGTCGCCAGCCTTGTACGAAAGCCCCGTGGCATCGATATCGTGGCCCTTGGCGCAGCGCACCCAGCCCTTCTCCGACAGCACCACGGTGACCGGCTCGGTCGGCATCAGCTCGTTTTCCGACAGGGCCTTGGCCTCGGCGCGCTCGACGATCGGCGAGCGGCGGTCGTCGCCGTAGGTCTCGGCGTCCTTGATCAGCTCGCTGCGCACCAGCTTGCGCAGTTTGCTGTCGCTGCCCAGCAGCGCTTGCAGTTGCTTCTGTTCCTTGAGCAGTTCGTCCTGCTCGCCGCGGATCTTCATCTCTTCCAGACGCGCCAGTTGACGCAGGCGGGTCTCGAGGATGTAGTCGGCCTGGATCTCGCTCAGGTCGAAACGGGCGATCAAGGCCTGCTTGGGATGCTCCTCGGTGCGGATGATGTGGATCACTTCATCCAGGTTGAGGAACGCGGTGAGCAAGCCTTCCAACAGGTGCAGGCGCTTCTCGACCTTGTCCAGGCGGTGCTGCAGGCGGCGCCGCACGGTACCGATGCGGTACTCCAGCCACTCCAGCAGCAGCGCCCGCAGATTCTTCAGCTGCGGACGGCCGTCGAGGCCGATGATGTTGACGTTGACCCGGTAGGTGCTCTCCAGGTCGGTGGTGGCGAATAGGTGCTGCATCAGCTCGGCGGCATCCACGCGGTTCGAGCGCGGGATAATGACGATGCGGCAAGGGTTCTCGTGGTCCGACTCGTCGCGCAGGTCGGCGACCATCGGCAGCTTCTTGGCCTGCATCTGCGCGGCGATCTGCTCGAGTACCTTGGCGCCGGAGACCTGGTGCGGCAGCGCGGTGACGACGATGTCGCCGTCCTCGATGCGATACACCGCACGCATGCGGATCGAGCCTTTGCCGCTCTCGTAGATCTTCTGGATATCGGCGCGCGGGGTGACGATCTCGGCTTCGGTCGGATAGTCCGGCCCCTGGATATGCTCGCAGAGCTGCTCGATGGTGGCCTTGGGCTCGTCAAGCAGGCGCACGCAGGCGCTGGCCACTTCACGCAGGTTGTGCGGCGGCACGTCGGTGGCCATGCCCACGGCGATGCCGGTGGTGCCGTTGAGCAGGATGTTCGGCAGACGCGCGGGCAGCACGGCCGGCTCCTGCAAGGTGCCGTCGAAGTTCGGTACCCAGTCGACGGTGCCCTGGCCCAATTCGGTGAGCAGCACCTCGGAGTAGCGCGACAGGCGCGCCTCGGTGTAACGCATGGCGGCGAACGACTTCGGATCGTCCGGCGCACCCCAGTTGCCCTGGCCGTCGACCAGGGTGTAGCGGTAGCTGAACGGCTGGGCCATCAGCACCATGGCCTCGTAGCACGCCGAGTCGCCGTGGGGGTGGAACTTGCCGAGCACGTCACCGACGGTACGCGCCGATTTCTTGTGCTTGGAGTCGGCATCGAGCCCCAACTCGCTCATGGCATAGACGATGCGTCGCTGGACCGGCTTGAGGCCGTCGCCGATGTGCGGCAGGGCGCGGTCCATGATCACGTACATGGAGTAGTTGAGGTAGGCCTGTTCGGTGAAGTCAGCCAGGGAACGGCGTTCGACGCCGTCGAGACTGAGTTCGAGTGAGTCGCTCATGCGGGCCTCGTCATTTCAGGTTCTGGCGCAGCAGCATGGTGCCGCCGCGCTGGGTAAATTCAAGTTGTTTCAGGGCACTCATGCCCAGCAGCACGCCCTGGCCATCCAGGCCGGGCACCACCAGCGCGCGTACGTCGCGCAAGTGGATATCGCCCAGTTGCAGGCTGTCGAGCCGCGTGCGGTAGCCTTGGGTACGGCCATTGGCGGTGCTCAACTGCACCGCGGCGCCACGCGCCAGGTCCAGGTCGCGGGCCAGTGCCTCGGGGATCGCCACGTCAGTGGCGCCGGTGTCGAGCATGAAATGCACCCGTCGCCCATTGATCGCGCCATCGGCGACGAAATGGCCCTGGCCGTTGCTCAGCAGGCGCACCTCGACGAAGCCATCGCCCTGCTCGCTCTGCACCACGCTGTTGGGGTTCTGCTGACGTTCTTCCCACTGGCCGAAAAAGCGCGTGGCAAGGAACATCGCCGCCGCCCAGGCGACAATCATCAACACCCTGCCCGCGCGCTTGCCCGGTGGCTGGCTCATGGCTTGGCGCTCCAGCCGCCTTGCGGGGCATCGAAGCGCCAGACGATCGGCCGTGTTTCACCATCCACTCGCGGACGGTTGTTGTTGTCCACGCCGATCCAGGCACCGCCTTTGTCGATCACCAGCGCCTCGGCCAAGCCGTAGGGCTGCGAGTAACGCCGCGATTCCATCAGGGCGTCGGCGGCGAACGACCAGCAGCGCTCCACGGCGCCCGTGTCGGCATCCCGCCGGCAAATGCGGTAGGCATTGCGCTCGAGGGTGAACAGCTTGCCCTCGAACCAGGCCAGGTCGGCAAAGTCACGTGATACCGGGCGTGCCTCGGGGAACTGCGGCGGCTGCATCTCGACACCCGCCTCGCTGAGCAGCACGCAGCCGCGCCCGCAGGTCCACACCGATTGCTGGCGCTGCACCGCGAGCAGGCCACGGCGCTCGCGCTCGGCGGCCAGCCACAGGCGATCGCCCGCCGGGTTGATCGCCAGCCCCTCGAACAGCGCGTTGAAATGCAGCAACATGCCGCTGGCCCGCGCCTGGCGCACCATGGCCTGGTCGATTTTCAGCCAGTCCGGCTCACCGTCCACGGGCAACTGCAACACGGCGGCGTGGGCCTCGCTGACGATATAGAGGTTGCCGGCCTGATCACAGGTGATGCCCTCGAAATCCAGCTCACCGCCGCGGATGTAGGACGCCGCCCAGTTGCGCGACTTGAGCCCCCAGGGCAGGCCGGTATCGGGCGCCGCCGGCGGGGTGAAGGTCAGTGGCTGGGCCTGCCACGTCGCCCCCTCCTGGTCCAGGCGGTAGATCCGGTCGTCATCGCGGTCGGACACCGCCCACAGTGCCCCACGGCACCAGGCCAGGCCCGACAGGTTGCCGCCGCGCATGCCATCGACCGCATGCTCGGCGCTGAGCTTGAGCTGCGGCCAGTCGCCGGCCTGGGCCTGCAGGGCAAACCACGCCAGGCAGGCCAGGAGCAACGGACGAATCAAACCAGGACCTCGGCCAGGTTGCCTTTGGTCTCCAGCCAGCTCTTGCGATCGCCCGCACGCTTCTTGGCCAGCAGCATGTCCATGATCTCGGTGGTGCCCTGCACATCGTCCAGGGTCAACTGGACCAGGCGCCGGGTGTTCGGGTCCATGGTGGTTTCGCGCAGTTGCGGCGGGTTCATCTCGCCCAGGCCCTTGAATCGGGTGACCTGCGGCTTGCCGCGCTTCTTCTCGGCCACCAGGCGGTCGAGGATGCCGTCACGCTCGGCTTCGTCCAGGGCGTAGTAGATCTCCTTGCCCAGGTCGATGCGGTACAGCGGCGGCATGGCCACGTAGACGTGGCCGGCCTCGACCAGCGGGCGGAAGTGCTGGACGAACAGCGCGCACAGCAGTGTGGCGATGTGCAGGCCGTCGGAGTCGGCGTCGGCGAGGATACAGACCTTGCCGTAGCGCAGCTGCGAGAGGTCGGCTGCGCCCGGGTCGACGCCGATGGCCACGGCAATGTTGTGCACTTCCTGGCTGGCCAGGACTTCACCGCCATCGACCTCCCAGGTGTTGAGGATCTTGCCACGCAGCGGCAGGATGGCCTGGAACTCCTTGTCCCGCGCCTGCTTGGCCGAGCCACCGGCCGAGTCACCCTCGACCAGGAACAGCTCGGCGCGCATCGGGTCCTGGCCGGCGCAATCGGCCAGCTTGCCGGGCAATGCGGGGCCCTGGGTGATGCGCTTGCGCTCGACCTTCTTGCTCGCCTTCAGGCGCCGGCCGGCGTTGCTGATGGCCAGTTCCGCCAGTTGCATGCCCAGTTCGGGGTGGGCATTGAGCCACAGGCTGAAGGCGTCCTTGACCACGCCGGAAACGAACGCGGCCGCCTCGCGGGACGACAGGCGCTCCTTGGTCTGGCCGGAGAACTGCGGCTCCTGCATCTTCATCGACAGCACGAAGCTGATGCGCTCCCAGACGTCCTCGGGGGCCAGCTTGACCCCGCGCGGCAGCAGGTTGCGGAACTCGCAGAACTCGCGCATGGCGTCCAGCAGGCCCTGGCGCAGGCCGTTGACGTGGGTGCCGCCCTGGGCGGTGGGGATCAGGTTGACGTAGCTTTCCTGGATGCTGTCGCCGCCTTCCGGCAGCCACAACAGGGCCCAGTCCACGGCCTCCTTGTTACCGGCCAGGCTGCCGCAGAACGGCTCGTCTGGCAGGCGCTGGAACTCGCTGACCGAATCGACCAGGTAGGAGCGCAGACCGTCCTCGTAGTGCCACTCGACCTTCTCGCCGGTGCCCTTGTCCTCGAAGCTGATGGACAGCCCCGGGCACAATACGGCCTTGGCCTTGAGCACGTGCTTGAGGCGGCTGATGGAGAACTTCGGCGAATCGAAGTACTTCGGATCGGGGCTGAAGTACACGCTGGTGCCGGTGTTGCGCTTGCCGACGGTGCCGACCACTTCCAGCTCGCTGGCCTTGAAACCGTCGGCGAAGGTCATCTGGTACTCGTTGCCGTCGCGCTTGACGCGCACGCGGACCTGGCTCGACAGGGCGTTGACCACCGAGATGCCGACGCCGTGCAGGCCGCCGGAGAATTGATAGTTCTTGTTGGAGAACTTGCCGCCGGCGTGCAGCTTGGTAAGGATCAGCTCGACACCGGAAACGCCCTCTTCGGGGTGGATGTCCACCGGCATGCCGCGGCCATCGTCGCTGACTTCCAGCGAGTGGTCGGCGTGCAGAATGACCTGCACCGACCGTGCGTGGCCTGCAAGGGCTTCGTCGACGCTGTTGTCGATGACTTCCTGGGCCAGGTGGTTGGGCCGGCTGGTGTCGGTGTACATGCCCGGCCGCTTGCGGACCGGGTCAAGGCCCGAGAGGACTTCGATGGCGTCTGCGTTATAGGCGCTAGCGCTGGGATTGGCCATGGGTTCTCGTCGTCAGTCTGGTGAATGCAAAAGTCAAAATACAGAAAAGTCCAGCGCCGCGTACTGCCCGCGGGCAATACCGGCGAACGCCAGCAGGGCCGGCAACTGTTCGGCGAAGCCCTGGTAACTGTGGTCGCCACCGGCCTGGATACGCAGGGCGCAGGCGCGGTAGTAGCGCTCGGCCTGGCGATAGTCCAGGGTTTCATCGGCGGTCTGCAACCACACTTGATAGCGGGCGACATCCTGCGGTGCCGGCACTTCCAGTTCGGCCAGGGCGTCCACGTGGTCGTGGGTGAGCTCCCAGGCTTCGTCGGTATAGAGGTTGCGCTGGGTGCCGAGGTAACCGTCGAACAGCTTGTGCGGGGCCACCGCCGGGTTGATCAACAGCGCCTTGAGCCCGTGTCGCTCGGCCAGGTGGGTGGCATAGTAGCCGCCGAGTGAGCTGCCGACCAGCAAGGGCGCGCCGAGCTCGGCGATCGCCGTCTCCAGTTGGGCGATGGCCTGGCGTGGATGATGGTGCAGGGCCGGGACCCGCAGTTGCTCGGCCAGGCCGAGCTGCTGCATCACTGCTTCGAGCTGGCGTGCCTTGGTCGACAGCGGCGAGCTGTTGAAGCCATGGATATAGAGGATGGAACCCGACATGCTGCCCCCGGACGCAAAGACGCGCAGTGTAGCGTGTTCGATGGTCATTGGCGCAGCCTGGGGATTTTCGCAACAAATTCTTCAAATGACAGGGGCAGCTGCGCAGCCCTTCAGTAGCCGGGGCTGTCGAAATCCAGCTTCACCACGAAATCCCGTGCCCGCTCCACCCCGGTCTCCAACCGCCCGTCGGCATGCAGACGAAGCCAGCGGTAACCCGGCTGCTCCTCGCTCACCTTGAAGTCCTCGCTGCGCGGCGCGAACTGGATGCAGGTCGAAGGCGTGGCAAGGAAACGGATGCCGTTGCGCACTTCGTCCCATTCCTGGTGGATATGCCCCCACAGCAGCGCCTTCACCTGTGGATAACTGCGCAGACGCCGCAGCAGCTCATCGGCATTATGCAGCCCGATCGGCGCGATCCAGGCACAACCGATATCCACCGGCTGGTGATGGCAGCACACCAGGCAATGACGCTCGCCCGCACCGTTTAGCGCCTGGTCCAGCACGACCAGCTGGTCATCGGCCAACAGACCGAAGGTGGCACCGACTACTGCCGAGTCGAGCATGACGATGCGCCAGGCACCGATATCGGTCACTGCCTGCACCAGTTCCGGCGCCACCTCGGCCATGACCCGCGCCTCGTCATGGTTACCCGGCAGCCAGCGCGCTGGCGCGCCGAGCGTCGACGTCAGCTCGCGAAAGGCCGCGTAGGATTCGACGCTGGCATCCTGGGAAAGATCGCCCGTGCACAGCAGCAGGTCGATGCGCGGTTGTTCGCGGCGAACCTGGCCGACCACGTGCCCCAGGCTTGCGCGGGTATTGAGGCCCAACAAGGTGCCCGCCGGGTCGGCGAACAGATGGGCATCGGTCAATTGCACCACATGGACAGGTGACGGGGGTGAAAGTGGTTGCGGCAACGGCCGTCTCCTCGAACGGATTCAGCACGGATTATGGCGGCGGATCGCTTTCGAGCAAATACTCGAAACCGACGCGCATCACATTTCAGCGCACGGCTTCCAGTTCGTGGCCGCAGGCCAGGCAGTGGCTCAGCCATTCACCGAGGAACAGATTGAGCTGGGCCTTCTCGTCCGGCTGGTGCATCGCCGTGTTGGGATAGGGGTAGATGCTGCGCAGGCGACGCGCATGCTCGGCACTGACCACCTCGGCCATGCGCGCGTCATGGTAGACCTGCACTTCGAGCTCGGGCACCGGCAGCCAGGGCAGGCTGTGCTCCTGACGCACCTTGAGCGTGGTGGTGTAGGGGCAGGCCAATAGCACTTCAAGCACAAGCACACCGAGCATCTGGTCGCCCTGGGTCATGCCGATACGGCGCGAGCTCTGCGTGGTGCGCATGTCGGGCAACAGGCGCATCAGGCGGGCATAGTTGGCCTCGCAGGCGGATTGCAGCCCGACCAGGTCGACTCGATAGCGCTCGCGCAGCAGGTTCACTTCCACATACCTCGTACTTCGTCACGGTTCAGCGCCAGCCATTGCAACCCGATGATCGCGGCGGCGTTGCAGATACGCCCGTCGCGTACGGCCTGCAGGGCATCCTCGAACGACCACACGCGCACGCGAATGTCTTCGCTTTCCTCTTCCAGGCCATGCAGGCCACCAGCGCCCTCGCTGACGCAACGGCCAAGGAACAGGTGGACGTACTCGTCGCTGCCGCCCGGTGACGGGAAGTACCTGGTCATCGGCCACAGTGCCGAGAAGGCCAGGCCCGCTTCTTCCTCGGCTTCGCGGTGGGCAACCTCCTCGGGCTGCTCATCCTTGTCGATCAGCCCGGCGACCATCTCGATCAGCCAGGGATTGGCCACCTTGCCCATGGCGCCGACGCGAAACTGCTCGATCAGCACCACTTCGTCGCGCTGTGGATCGTAGGGCAGCACGCAGACCGCGTCATGGCGCACGAACAGTTCACGGGTGAACTCTCGGCTCATGCCCCCGGCGAACAGCTCGTGGCGCAGGTGCAGCTTGTCGAGCTTGTAGAAGCCCTTGAACAGCGGCTCCCGCCGAACGATCTCGACCTGGGTAGGCACTGTATTGTGCGTGTCCGTCATGCAAACTCCTTGATACCTCGTTTACCGCATCGCGCAATCCTACTCTGCGCACGGCCCGGTTTCATCCCTTTCCGCTGACCGTTCGGGCAGCCGGGACAGGCGTGTCACTCTCTGTTAGCTTAGTGGCGAACTGAAGGCCGCGCAGGCGGTCCAAGGCCGATCATCACCGTTGTGAAAGAGGCAACATGACGCTTGTCAAACTGACTTCCGTGGCCGTCCTGGCACTGGCGCTCGGCGCCTGCCAGAGCCTGTTCACGCCCAATTACCGGGCCCCGCTCGAGGTCAAGCGCGAGGCCTGGGAGCACGTAAAACCCGGCTGCAGCGAAAGCGACTGCCCGCTGGTCAACATCGACGTCGTGCACTTCCCGGCCCTGCCCAAGCTCGACGGCATTGTCGAGAAGCGCCTGCTGATGCTGACCGAGGACAACCAGCGCGGCACCCCGCCGCCCTCGCTGCAAGCCTATGAGCAGCAGTACCTGGCCCGCGCCGACAAGCGCAACAGCAGCTATCTGCAGGCCAAGGTACGCGAGCAGCATGACGGGCTGGTGATCGTCGAGCTGTCCAGCTACCTCGACAGCGGCGGTGCCCACGGCATGCCTGGGCGCGGCTTCATCAACTATTCACGCAAGCTGGACAAGGTACTGACCCTGGACGACATGCTGGTGCCCGGCCAGGAGGCGACCTTCTGGAAGACCGCCGAGGAGTCCCACCGCGCCTGGCTGATCAGCACCGGCATGGACAAGGACCCCGAGTTCGTCAAGACCTGGCCGTTCAAGCAGTCCCCGCACATCGCCCTGACCTACGGCGCGGTGGTGATCAAGTACGAGGTCTACTCCATCGCGCCCTACTCCATGGGCCATGTCGAGCTTAAGATCCCCTACCCGCGCCTCAATGGCGTGATCAAGCCCGAGCTGTTTCCCGGCCGCGGCTGAGCGATAGCAGCAAGTGCAGTACCCCTGCCAGCAACAGTGCCGGCAGGGTCGCCCCCAGCTCCGGCGCCTGGCTGGCCATCAGGTGATAGGCCGCCACCCCCACGCCCCAGGCCAGCAGCGCCTGCCAGTGCAAACCCTCGACCAGCGCCGGCAGGCGACGGCGGCGAATCACGAAGTGATCCACCAGCACCACGCCGAACAGCGGCGCGAACACCGAGCCGATCAGCAACAGGAAGTTCTGGTACTGAGCCAGCGGCGCCAGCAAGGCGATCAGCGTGCACAGCACGCCGATAGCCAGGGCCAGGTGCTCGACCTTCATTTTCACCAGCAGGCCGGTGGACACCGCCGCCGAGTGGATATCGGCAAAGGCGTTTTCCGTCTCGTCCAGCAGGATCAGCAGCAACGGAATTCCCAGCCCGGCGCCGGCCAGTGCCAACAGCAGGGCATTCACCTCGCCGCTGGGCGCGAACGCCAAGGTGTAGGCCACGCCCAGGCTCATCAGCCAGGCATTGCCGATGAAGAAGCCCAGCGCGGTACCGCCGAACACCCGGCTGGCGCGCTGGCCAAAGCGTGAATAGTCGGCGATCAGCGGCAGCCACGACAGCGGCATGGCGATCACGATGTCGAAACCCAGGGCCAGGGACAGCGAACCGTCCCCAGGGCGGCGCCACAGATCGGCCAGGTCGGCCTTGGCGAACAGGTTCCAGGTCAACCAGGCGCAGGCGCCCAGCAGCAGCCAGATCCCCCACTTGCGCAAGACCTTGCGCACGAACGCCAGCGGCCCGCTGACCGCCAGCAGAGTGGCCAGGGCGCCAAAGCACAAGGTCCACAGCAATGGGCTGCTCCAGCCGCTGCCCTCGCCAAACGCACGTGCGCCCAGCAGGCTGGCGGCATCACGCATGACGATGATCTCGAACGAACCCCAGCCCACCAGTTGCAGCAGGTTGAGCAAGGCCGGCAGGCGCGCGCCATGGCCACCCAGCGTGAGGCGCAGGGTCGCCATGGCCGACAGGCCGGTATCGCTACCGATCACCCCCACCGCGGCCAGCAGCAATACCCCTACCGCCGTGCCCAGGGTGATTGCCAGGATCGAGCCCGCCAGCCCCAGGCCCGGCGCCAACAGGCTGCCGACCTGCAGGACCATCAGGCCGATGCCGAGGGAAAACCACAGCGAAAACAGGTCGCGGGCGCCGAATTGGCGATGGTGGGAGGGGACCGGGTGGTCGGGAGAGAAGTGGCTGGGAGTGGTCATGCTCGGGCGCTCGACGGAAGAGTTGGGGTGAACCCATCGCTGGCAAGCCAGCTCCCACAGGGGCCGCATCGCAGTCTCTGTGGGAGCTGGCTTGCCAGCGATGCGGTGCGCATCGCGCACCGCCTGGGTCTGCTACTCAGACTTTCTGGTACAACTGGCTGCCTTCCTGGCGGAACCGCTCGGCCTGCTCGCGCATGCCCTGTTCGGCTGTCACGTCCACGGTCTCGATCTTGGCCGCATACTCACGCACTTCCTGGGTGATCTTCATCGAGCAGAACTTCGGCCCGCACATCGAGCAGAAGTGCGCGACCTTGGCCGACTCCTTGGGCAGCGTCTCGTCGTGGAACGCACGGGCGGTGTCCGGATCCAGTCCAAGGTTGAACTGGTCTTCCCAACGGAACTCGAAGCGCGCCTTGGACAGCGCGTTGTCACGGATCTGCGCGCCCGGGTGGCCCTTGGCAAGGTCGGCAGCATGCGCGGCGATCTTGTAGGTGATGATGCCGGTCTTGACGTCGTCCTTGTTCGGCAGGCCCAGGTGCTCCTTGGGCGTGACGTAGCAGAGCATGGCGCAGCCGAACCAGCCGATCATCGCCGCGCCGATGCCGGAGGTGATGTGGTCGTAGCCCGGAGCGATATCGGTGGTCAGCGGGCCTAGGGTGTAGAACGGCGCCTCGTCGCAGCAGTCGAGCTGCTTGTCCATGTTCTCCTTGATCAGCTGCATCGGCACATGGCCGGGGCCTTCGATCATGCACTGCACGTCGTGCTTCCAGGCGATCTTGGTCAGCTCGCCAAGGGTTTCCAGCTCACCGAACTGCGCGGCGTCGTTGGCGTCGGCGATCGAGCCCGGACGCAGGCCGTCGCCCAGCGAGAAGCTGACGTCGTAGGCCTTCATGATTTCGCAGATCTCGTCGAAGTGCGTGTACAGGAAGTTTTCCTTGTGGTGCGCCAGGCACCACTTGGCCATGATCGAGCCGCCACGGCTGACGATGCCGGTGACGCGCTTGGCGGTCAGCGGCACATAGCGCAGCAAGACGCCGGCGTGGATGGTGAAGTAGTCCACGCCCTGCTCGGCCTGTTCGATCAGGGTGTCGCGGAACAGCTCCCAGGTCAGGTCTTCGGCAACGCCATTGACCTTTTCCAGGGCCTGGTAGATCGGCACGGTACCGATCGGCACCGGCGAGTTGCGGATGATCCACTCGCGGGTTTCGTGGATGTGCTTGCCGGTGGACAGGTCCATGACCGTGTCCGAACCCCAGCGGATGCCCCAGGTCAGCTTGGCCACTTCTTCCTCGATGGAGGAACCCAGGGCGCTGTTGCCGATGTTGCCGTTGATCTTCACCAGGAAGTTGCGGCCGATGATCATCGGCTCCAGCTCGGTGTGGTTGATGTTGGCCGGGATGATCGCGCGACCGCGGGCAATCTCCTCGCGGACGAACTCAGGGGTGATCTCTTTCGGGATGCTGGCGCCGAAGCTGTGCCCGGCGTGCTGTTGGCTGAGCAGGCCGGCGGCGCGGGCTTCCTGCAACTTCATGTTCTCGCGGATGGCGACGTATTCCATCTCGGCGGTGATGATGCCCTGGCGCGCGTAGTGCATCTGCGAAACGTTGGCGCCGGCCTTGGCCCGGCGCGGGTTGCGCACGTGGGCGAAACGCAGCTTGGCCAGCTCGGCGTCGTTCAGGCGCTGCTGGCCGAAGTTCGAGCTCAGGCCACCCAGGCGCTCGGTGTCGCCACGGGCGTCGATCCACGCCGAGCGCACATCGCCCAGGCCCTTGCGCACGTCGATGATGACATTGGGGTCGGTGTACGGGCCGGAAGTGTCATACACCAGCACCGGGACGTTCTTTTCGCCGCCGAAGTCGGTGGGGGTGTCGTGCAGGCTGATCTCGCGCATGGGCACGCGGATGTCGGGGCGCGAACCTTCGACATAGACCTTGCGCGAATTGGGCAGCGGTTGCACGGACTGTTGGTCGACTTGGGCCGACTCGCTCAGACTGATCGCTTTTTCTTGTTTGCTCATCACAGGCTCTCCAGACAGCTTCCTAGCGGGCGGAATGTCGAGGTGAACCTGAAAGGCGCGGACGCACCCGTGTTGACGGGTGCAGTGCCGGACAAGGGGTGCCGTGGGCTGCAAGCAGCTGTGGCGATCCCGGACCTGGCACAAGAGGCTCCCGGGACATGAGAGCAATCTTGTTCCCTACGCAGGCGCTAACCTGATCAGGTTCAACGGGATCCGCAACTTTGCGATCTCAGCCTTTGCATCAAGGCACCCCGACAAGAACCTGCGCAGTCTAGACTGGAGTGGTCGGCAAAGCCAAGCGGGTAAATCCCTGGCGTGATAAATGGCACACGTGGCGGATTGTTGAGGGCGGCGCGCGGCACTACACTGGCGTGCTCGATACCCGACAGTACAGTAAATACATCTTGATCAAGGATTGCCCTATGCTGCGCAAACTCTCACTGGCGATTGCCGTGTCTTGTGCGTCCAACGGAGTGGCCTGGGCAGTGGATACGCCCACGACGGTGAAGACCGACCTGGTCAGCGTCTACCAGGAAGCGGTGGACAACAACGCCGACCTGGCCGCCGCCCGCGCCGACTACGGTGCCCGTCGCGAGGTGGTGCCCCAGGCTCGCGCCGGCTTGCTGCCCAACCTTTCGGCCGGCGCCGAGATGATGAACACCCGCACCAAGCTCGACGAGCCGTCGATCACCTCCAACCGCAGCGGCAATGCCTGGAGCGCCACCCTGGCGCAGCCGATCTTCCGCGCCGACCGCTGGTTCCAGCTGCAGGCTGCCGAAGCGGTCAACGAGCAGGCCGCGCTGGAACTGTCGGCCACCGAGCAGAACCTGATCCTGCAAAGCGCCGAGAACTACTTCGCGGTGCTGCGCGCCCAGGACAACCTGGCCTCGACCAAGGCCGAAGAGGCGGCCTTCAAGCGCCAGCTCGACCAGTCCAACGAACGCTTCGATGTCGGCCTTTCGGACAAGACCGATGTGCTCCAATCCCAGGCCAGCTACGACACGGCGCGGGCCAACCGGATCATCGCAGAGCGCCAGGTGCAGGATGCCTTCGAGGCCCTGATCACCCTGACCAACCGCCAATACAGTGCGATCCAGGGCGTGGTCCACACCCTGCCGGTGCAAGTGCCGACGCCCAATGACGCCAAGGCCTGGGTCGAGACCGCCGGGCGGCAGAACCTCAACCTGCAGGCCACCAACCATGCCGTGGCGGCCGCCGAAGAAACTGTGCGCCAGCGCAAGGCTGGCCATGCGCCAACCCTGGATGCAGTGGCCAAGTACCAGAAAGGCGACAACGACAATCTCGGGTTCACCAACCCTTCGCAGAACGGCGTGCGCTACGGCGGTGACGTGGAGCAGACCAGCGTCGGCCTGCAGCTGAACATTCCGATCTACAGCGGCGGGTTGACCAGCTCCCAGGTGCGCGAGGCCTATGCGCGCCTGACCCAGAGCGAGCAGCAGCGCGAAAGCCTGCGCCGCCAGGTGGTGGAGAACACCCGTAACCTGCACCGCGCGGTGAACACCGACGTGGAACAGGTCCAGGCGCGCAAGCAGTCGATCATCTCCAACCAGAGCGCCCTGGAAGCCACCGAGATCGGCTACCAGGTCGGCACCCGCAACATCGTCGACGTGCTCGACGCGCAGCGCCAGCTGTACACCTCGGTGCGCGACTACAACAACAGCCGCTACGACTACATCCTCGACAACCTGCGCCTCAAGCAGGCGGCCGGCACCCTGAGCCCGCAGGACCTGCAGGACCTGGGACGGTACCTGAAGGCCGACTACAACCCGGACAAGGATTTCCTGCCACCGGACCTGGCGGCGGCCGCGGCGAAGAACTTCGAACGCCGGCCTTGAAGGCAACACACTACCTGTAGGGCGGGCTTCGTGGGGGCAACCCCCGCTCCCACAACAACCGCGCCTACAGGCTCATCATCAGCTCAGAAGCCGCGCCAGCCCATCGAGCAACCGCTGCAACGCCCCCTGGTTGGCCTGCATCACCGCCCTGCCCGCCTCGCCCATGCGCCGTGCATCCTGCGGCAGCTCGACCAAGCGGCGCACTGCCGCGGCCAGGCCCTCGGCATCATCCACCTGCTGCAACGCCCCCGCCTCGCGCAGCATCGCGCTGATCTCGAGGAAGTTGAACACATGCGGCCCCATCAGCACCGGCAGCGCCAGCGCCGCCGGCTCCAATGGGTTGTGCCCGCCCGTGGGGACCAGGCTGCCACCGACGAAGGCGATATCGGCCAGGGCGTACAAGAACAGCAATTCACCCATGGTGTCACCCAGCAATACCTGGGTCTGCGCCGTCACGGCATCGCCTTTCGAACGACGCACCGTGGAGAACTGGCCGGCGCACAGTTCATGTACCGCCGTGAACCGCTCGGGATGGCGCGGCACCAGCACCAACAGTGCATCGCTGTGTACGCTCAGCAGTTGCCGGTGGGCTTCGAGGATCAACCCATCCTCGCCATCGTGGGTACTGGCGGCGATCCATACCGGGCGCTGGCTGGCCCCCCACTGCTCGCGCAAGTGTCGGGCGCGAGGCATCAACTGGTCGTCGACCTTCAGGTCGAACTTGATCGAGCCGGTCACCTGCACGCACGCCGGGCGCGCACCGAGCGAACGGAAACGCTCGGCCTCGGTTTCGGTCTGTACCGCGATCAGGCTCATCTCCTCGAGCATCGGCCGGGTCAGGCCGGCGAAGCGCGCATAACCTCGGGCCGAGCGTTCGGACAGCCGCGCATTGGCCAACGCCACCGGAATACCGCGCCTGGCGCACTGATGGATATGGTTGGGCCACAGCTCGGTTTCCATGATGATGCCCAGGTGCGGTCGCACATGGTCGAGAAAACGCCCCGCAGCCCATGGCAGGTCGTACGGCAGGTAGCAGTGCTGCACCCGTGGCTCGCCGTCGAACATCGCACGGATGCGCTCGGAGCCGGTCGGGGTCATGCAGGTCAGCGTGATCGGCAGGTCCGGATACTGCTTGAGCAGCGCCCGGACCAATGGCGCGGCGGCGATGCTCTCGCCCACCGAAACCGCATGCACCCAGATACCGCCCTGGCGCATGGGTGGCAAACCACAAGCGAAGCGCTCGGCGATACGCGCACGGTAGGCCGGCGCCTTGCGCCCGCGCAGGAACAGGCGCAGCGCGACCAGCGGCAGGCCCAGATGGAAAAGCAGGGTATAGAGGGTTCTGTTCATGGCGGCGGAGTTTACTAGGAACTGGATGAAAAGGCCTGTCAGCCAATGGCCCGCAGGTGCACGGCGAAGCGCTCGGCCAGCCACTGCGCCGCAGGGCCCAGGGGCTCGTCGCGGCGCCAGGCCAGTTCCGCCACCAGCGCCGGCGGGCGCCATTCGCTGTCCAGCTCGACCATCTGCGCCTGGTAGGTGGGGTACTGCACCACATGACGCGGCAGCCAGGCCCAACCCAGGCCGCGCATCAGCAATTCGGCCATGGCATAGAAGCTGTCGGCACGCCAGACCTGTGGACTGATCGCCTCGCCGCCGGGGTAGCCGCTCTGCTGCGGCGTGATCAGCAGCTGGCGATGGCGGGCCAACTGCTGGCGGCTGACCTTGGCCAGGTTCGCCAGGGGATGGTCGATGGCGCACACCGTGACCATCTCGACGCTGCCCAGGGCCCGTCTCTCCAGCGAGGCGGGAATGCTTTCGTGGTGGAAGAACAACCCCAGGTCGGCGCGCCGCTCCACCAGTTTGCGCGCCACATCGCCCTGGGCACCGCTGGCCAGTTGCACCTCCAGGTAGGGATAGTGCGCCGCCAGCTCGTCGAGGCTGTCGATTACCGGCTGGTAGGGCATGGCTTCGTCCTGAGCCACCCGCAGCAGCGCCTCCTGGCCACGCATCAGCGCGAGTGCCCGACCGTCCAGACGCTCGCACTGGCGCAACAGCTCGCGGGCGTCCTCCAGCAGCGCGGCGCCGCTTTCGGTCAGGCGCGGCTGGCGGCCGCTGCTGCGTTCGAACAGCGTCACGCCCAGATCCGCCTCGAGCAGGGCGATGGCGTTGCTCACCGCCGACTGCGCCTTGTGCTGCTCGCGGGCCACTGCGGAAAACGAACGCAACTCCGCCGCCCGCACGAACAGGCGCAACTGTTCCAGGTTCCAGTGCTCGGTCATCATCAACCTATCTCCATAGCAGATAGGTAATGACTTTACCGCATTCGGAGATCCTCTAGAATGCCCATCCAGCACCGGAGGACCCGCACCATGAACGCCTACACCTATCTCGCCATCGCCATCTGCGCCGAAGTCATCGCCACTGCCTCCATGAAGGCGGTCAAGGGGCTGAGCACGCCTCTGCCGCTGCTGCTGATGGTGTGCGGCTACGGCGTGGCGTTCTGGATGCTCACCCTGGTGGTGCGCAGCATTCCGGTGGGGATCGCCTATGCGATCTGGTCGGGCCTGGGAATCGTCCTGATCAGCGTCGCCGCGCTGGTGATCTATGGGCAGAAGCTGGATATGCCGGCGATGGTGGGTATGGCCATGATCGTCGGCGGTGTGGTGGTGATCCAGGTGTTTTCCAATACCGCAGGGCACTGAGCCTGAGCCCATGGGGCCGCTGCGCGGCCCTATCGCCGGCAAGCCGGC
Organism: Pseudomonas sp. FG36; assembly: GCF_057809275.1. Classification (NCBI taxonomy): domain Bacteria; kingdom Pseudomonadati; phylum Pseudomonadota; class Gammaproteobacteria; order Pseudomonadales; family Pseudomonadaceae; genus Pseudomonas; species Pseudomonas sp. FG36. Next base: position 3,073 of record NZ_JBMDJQ010000050.1, on the reverse strand, counting down.
TCCCACAGGGGTCAGCACGACGCCACAGCCTGTATACTGCGCACCTGTCCCAGTTTTCGAGGTGCCCGCATGCCATCCGCCATTACCACTGACGTGCTGATCGTCGGCGCCGGGGTCGCAGGCCTCTGGCTCAATGCCCGGCTGCGCCGCCTGGGCTACTCGACGGTACTGGTGGAACGCGCCAGCCTCGGTGGCGAGCAGACCATCAAGTCGCAAGGCATCATCCACGGTGGCACCAAGTACGCCCTGCACGGGGCACTGACCGGTGCCTCCGAGGCCATCGCCGACATGCCGCGGCGCTGGCGCGAAGCGCTGGCTGGCAACGGCGAGCTGGACCTGAGCGGCACCCGTCTGCTGTCCGAGGCCCATTACCTCTGGTCCCCCGGCACCCTGGCCGGCAATCTCACCAGTTTCTTCGCCAGCAAGGCCGTGCGCGGCCGGGTCGACCAGGTCAAGGGCGAGCAACTGCCGCCGGCTCTGCAGGATCGTGCGTTCAAGGGCAAGGTCTACCGCCTCGCCGAACTGGTCATCGACGTACCCAGCTTGCTGGCCAACCTCGCGCAACTGGCGGGTGACAGCCTGCTGGCCGGCGAGCGCATCGAACCGCTTCGCGACGGCGAAGAGCTGGCCGGCCTGGTGGTCGATGGCCGCGAGATCCGCGCCCAGCGCATCGTCCTCAGCGCCGGCGGTGGCACCGCAGACCTGCTGCACGCCCTGGGGCTGGACCAACCGGCCATGCAACGCCGACCGCTGCACATGGTCCTGGCCAAGGGGCCCAACCTCAAGCCCTTGTATGCCCACTGCCTGGGCGGTGGCCCCAAGCCGCGCATCACCGTGACCACCCACCCGGCCGCCGATGGCCAATGGGTGTGGTACCTGGGTGGCGATATCGCCGAGGCCGACGGGGTTGCTCGCGAGCCTGAGGCGCAGATCGCCGCGGCGCAGAAGGAAGTCGCCAGCCTGCTGCCTTGGGTCGATCAAAGCCTGGTGCGCTGGGCCACCCTGCGCGTCGATCGTGCCGAGCCAGCGCAATCGGGCCTTGTACGCCCGGACAACGCCTTCCTTGCCGACCAGCAGCGCCTGCTGGTCGGCTGGCCGACCAAGCTGGCCCTGGCGCCGGACTTCGCCGATCGCGTGCTGGCCAGCTTCGAGCGCGACGGCATCCGCCCGGCGAGCCAGCCTGACCTTGCCGACCTGCCGCGCCCGCCGCTGGCGCTGCCTGCCTGGGAGCAACTGTTGCCATGAGCCTGCCGACTCTGCACGATCACCACCGTCCCTTGGGCAGCACCGGCCTGCGGGTATCGCCACTGGGCCTGGGCACGGTCAAGCTGGGCCGCGACCAAGGCGTCAAGTACCCCAATGGTTTCACCATCCCCGATGACCAGGCCGCGCGCCTCTTGCTCGCGCAAGCCCGCGAGCTGGGCATCAACCTGATCGACACCGCCCCGGCCTATGGCCGCAGCGAGGAGCGCCTCGGCCCGTTGCTGCGCGGCCAGCGCGAGCAGTGGGTCATCGTCAGCAAGGTCGGTGAAGAGTTCGAGGATGGCCAGTCGCATTTCGATTTCAGCGCCGCCCATACCCGCCGCTCGGTCGAGCGCAGCCTCAAGCGCCTGGAAACCGACCGTATCGAACTGGTGCTGGTGCACTCCGACGGCAACGACCTGGCGATCCTCGAGCAGGAGGGGGTGTACGAAACCCTCGCCGCGCTCAAGCGCGAAGGCAAGATCCTCGGCTACGGCTTCTCCGGCAAGACCGCCGCGGGTGGCCTGAAAGCCCTGGAACAGGGTGATTGCGCCATGGTCACCTACAACCTCAACGAGCAGGCGGAGCGGCCCGTGCTCGACTACGCTGCCGAACACGGCAAGGCCATCCTGGTGAAGAAAGCCCTGGCCAGCGGCCATATCTGCCTGGCCCCGGGGGTCGACCCGGTGCAGGCCAGTTTCGAGTTGCTGTTCGCCCACCCCGGTGTGTGCAGTGCCATCGTCGGCACCATCAACCCGGTACACCTGGCCCACAACGTGGCCACCGTCGCCCGCATCCTGGGCCGGCCCTGAGCCGCCCAGACGGGGGCCCAACGCAAGGAGGAGCCTCGTGCCGCGTACGCTGATCCGCAAGAATCCGAGCAACTTCAAGACCCTGCCGCTGCACGTCGAGGCCACGCCCGATGGCCTGACCTACCAGAGCATCGGCATGCCGCTGAACTTCGCCCAGACCCTGCAGCGGCGCAAGGCCATCCAGGTCGCCAACCCCGAACACTTCGTGGCGGAGCTGGCCAACCTTGGCGTGTCGGTGCGCCTCACCCTGAACTGGCAAGGCCGCGACTACTGGGTGCTGGTGCGCCAACGCCGACAGGACCGTGGCGATGTGGTGCTCAAGCTGATTTCCGGCTATGTCCCGGCCCATGAGCTGAACCTGCCGCTGCACACGGCGATCCAGGAAGTGGCCGAGGAGTGCCTGCTGGAAACCCCTGAAGGCTGGCTTGGCGGGCGCTTCAACGACACCTGGCTGCCGGCGCCCTATGCCGCCGCCCTGCACTATCGCGAGGCGCTGCCGTTCGTGCTCTCGCCCGAGTCCGGTGCCGCCCGCCCGGTGCATTGCGCGCGCCTGACCCTGCTGGAGCGGCCACGGGCCTACGTGCACCTGCCCACCGCATCATTGCAACTGATCTACGACCTGCGCCTGCAAGTGCCCAAGGAGGCCAAGTCACTGAGCCTGTTCCATGTCGATGAACGGCTCGAGGGCGACCAACTGGTGGCACGGCTCGACCGCAAAAAACCCGACCTTTACCTGATGCCGTTGCAGGACGGCCAACCGCTGGCAGAGCTCTATACCCTGAAGAAGGATCAACTGCTGCCGGCGAGCACACGCGGCCTATGGCTGGCTGAAAGCTTTGCACCACAGGTAGGCTGGGTGGTTCGGGAGGAGCGGGTACGCTGGAAGGATTGGTTGAAACAACAAGGCCTGGTCGAGCACAAGCGCGAACCGGCTTCGCAACTCGAGCGCTTCAGCGACAAGGCCCGGGCCTTGCTGGAACGGGCGCGGGACACGCTGCACAAATGAACGCGGGGCAAGT